>JAKSDN010000054.1 GCA_022360075.1 Kiloniellales bacterium
GGCGCCGCATCGGCGATCTGGTTGAAGTAGAACGGCACCAGCGAGTCCGGCTTGGAGACGATGATCTGACCCGTGGTCTCGATCACCTCGCCTTCCTTCAGCGCTCGGCCCAGGATGACCTCCGGGCTGATATCGTCGAGCGGCTCGTTGAGGGCCTGCGACAGCGTGATCCCGGCCTCGTTCACCGCCGGGTTGGCGCCCAGGAGATGTGCGCCCATGCCCTGGAAGGCGGTGAAGAAGAACAGGATCAGGCCGATGCAGAACGACGAGGCCCAGACCTGCTGTGGCGCGAAGGGCTTCGGCGAGGTGTTGCCGAAGGCCCACATCGTGAAGGCCGGCGCCGACTGAATGCCCATCAACGCGAACATGTAGGTCAGGCACATGATGCCGGTCCAGAGACCGCCGACCGGGGTCTCCTTGCCGAGGCCCGCGGTGAATTGGATCACCCCCGGGATCGCAAGGTAGGCGTTGTGCCCGTCGGGGGTCGCGCCCCATTTGCCCAGCTCGGGGTTCTTGCCGAGTTCGGCGAAGCCCGCGTTCAAGGCACCCCAGCCGCCGGCGATGTTCAGGGCGATGATGCCCGTCACGATGATGCCCACGGCGAGCAGGATGCACTGCAGCGTGTCCACGTAGGCCACGGCCCGAAGACCGCCCGAGGCTACGTAGATCAGCACCACAAGCGACAGGATCCACATGCCGACGTTCTTGGCGACGATGCCGTCGCTCAGCACGCTGAACAGGAACCCGGAGGCCCCGAGCTGCACGCCGAGATAGGGGATCGAGAACAGCAGCGCCACGATCACCGTCAAGATCCTGATGCCGTCGCCTTGGAAGTAGTCCGACAGCATCTCGCCCGGCGTGACGTAGCCGAAGCGCTTGCCGAGCATCCACTGGCGTTTCAGGAACATCACGCCAGTGAAGGGAATCGTGATCGTGTAGAAGGACGCGTAGGCGTACTGGAACCCGTCACGATAGACCAGGCCGGGATGGCCCATGAAAGTCCAGCCCGAGAACGACGTCGCCGTCGCCGCCAGGATGAACACCCAGAGCGACAGCTGCCGCCCTGCGATAAAGTAGTCCGAGGCCGTCTTCGCCGTCATTGCCGACTTGATGCCCCAGAAGACGCAGTAGGCCCAATACAGCAAGACGAAGACAAACAGCCATACGACTTTTGCTTCCATCGATTGCACCCTCCCTTTTGTAGGGTCGCCCCAACCCGGTCTTATCGGCACGCCGGCGCACGTTCCGGAACGCCTTTGCCAGGTCACATGAGTGTTGTAAAATATCGACAGGCGCACTAGATCGTCAATAATCTATTGTTCGAAAAAGGAAATTCCTGTAAACTCTTTCTTTCGCAACACAGCAGTTTTGAAAACCTTGTGAATATCCCGGCCGGGGGAGGGCCTGTCGATGGCCAGAAAGGCTATGCTTGGCAACAAGCTACGCCGTTTGCGGCGGGACCGGAACATCGCCCAGGTAGAGCTGGCAAGGCGGCTCGGAATCTCGGCCAGCTACCTCAATCTGATCGAGCACAACCAGCGACCGCTCACCCTGCCGCTACTGCTCAAGCTCGCCGACCACTTCGAGATCGACCTGCAGAGCTTCTCCCAGGACAGCGAGGCGCGACTCGTCTCGGAGCTGACCGAGCTGTTCGGCGATCCCCTGTTCCAGGACCCCTCGTTCCAAGACGGAGCGCCGACGCGCGAGGAGATCAACGAGGTCGTCGAGCTGTCTCCCGCGGTCAGCCGGGCGGTGGTCGGGCTGTACCGGGCCTATCGCGGCGCCCGGGACGACCTTCAGGATCTGACCGAGCGCCTCTCCGAGGACTCCTTCCTGTCGACCTCGACCCACGAACTGCGGACGCTCCTGACCTCCATCCGCTCCTTTTCCGAGATCCTGCGCGACCATCAGGACATGAAGGCCGAGGAGCGGCGGCGCTTCAGCGGCATCCTGGCCGACGAGAGTGCGCGCCTGTCCGACGTGGTGGACCAGATGCTGGCCTTTGCGACCGACGAGGCGAACGGTGCCGGCGCTCGGCAAGCCCAGCCCGCCGAAGAGGTGGGCGACCGGATTCAGGCCGCCGACAACCACTTTCCGGAACTGGAAGAGGCGGCCGAGCGCCTGCGGCGGGATGCCGGCCTCGAGGCGACCGCCTCGGCCGAGCAGGTGGCCGGCACGCTCGCCGAACGAGTCGGCCTGGAAGTACGGCTCCGGCCCGATGCCTTGCTCGCCGGCAGTGGAATGCCCAGGGCGAGGGCGGAGACGCCCGACCGGATGCTGTTCTCGGCTAGCGAGCCGCCGCCGAGCCGGCGCTTCCGGATTTTGCGCGAGGTGGCCGAGCGGGCCTGTACGGCTCTGCTCGACGACGCTTCGGAGGCCGCGCCGCCGAGCGGTGAGGCCGCCGCCGCGCTCTGGCGTCGCACCCGCGCCGGCTACCTGGCCGGCGCGCTCCTGATGCCCTATGAGCGCTTCCTCGAGGCCGCCAAGGCGCTGCGCTACGACATCGATCGTCTCAGGCATGGCTTCGAGGTGAGCTTCGAGCAGGTCTGCCATCGCCTGACCTCGCTGCAAAGGATCGGCGCCAAGGGCGTGCCCTTCCACTTCCTGCGCATCGACATCGCCGGCAATCTCTCCAAGCGCTTCAGCGCCTCGGGCCTGCGGATCGCGCGCTACGGCGGCGCCTGCCCGCTTTGGCCGATCCACGCCGCCTTCCTCGCGCCCGGCCGGATTCATCGCCAGGTCTCACGCCTGCCCGACGGCAGCACCTATTTCGACATCGCCCGGACCATCGAAAAGGCCGACGGGGCCGGCGGTCGTCCGGGCCGGCTCTTTGCGGTCGGCCTGGGCTGCGAGCTCTCCCACGCCCGCGACCTGGCCTACAGCGACGGCCTCGATCTCGAGGCGGAATCCGCGGTCGTGCCGGTCGGCATCA
>JAKSDN010000280.1 GCA_022360075.1 Kiloniellales bacterium
CCGCGGTCTACCTGGAGCTGCGGGGCGGACGCCAACCGGGCTTCGACCTGGCGCAGCAGCGCGGCCGTTCCAGCGCGCTTCCGGTCGCCGAGCGGTCACGGCGGGAGCCCCGGCCGCACAGCCCGAGCGCGACCGAGCTGGTCGCCCATGACTCGCTTCTGGAGAAAATCGACGATCCAATCTGGCGCCGCTAAGGAGGCACCAGCGGGCCTAAGCTGTTGCGGTCGCGCCTTCGCCGGCGGCAGACGTCTCGGCCGCGCGCTGCTGCCGCAGGCCGGCGAAATCCACCGGATTGATCAGCAGGGGCGGATAGCCGCCATCGCGGGTCACATCGGCGACGATGTTGCGCGCGAAGGGGAACAGCAGGTGCGGCACTTCGACGCCGAGGATGTGCTCGAACTCGCTTTGGTCCACATTGTCGCCGACCTTCGAAAGACCGGCGAACTCGAGCTCGACCTGGAAGGCCGACTTGTCCTCGACGGTGGCGATCACCTTGATGGCCAGGACGGTCTCGAACACCCGCTCGGCCAAACGGCTCACGTTGACGTCGATCTGCACCTTGATGGTCGGCGTCTGCTGACTGGTGTAGATCGTCGGCGCGTTCGGGTTCTCGAAGGAGAAATCCTTGATGTAATGGCGATGAATCAGGAGCCGGGCCTCGGTCTCCGGTGATTTCGGCGCTTCGCTGGCGCCGCCGTTCGTCGCGCTGTCTTGCTCGGCCATGCTGGACTCCTGAAGATTGGCGGCTGTGGCTATCACGGATCGGAGAGGCTTACAACTCCGGCTCCGGGACCGGCGCGCACCTGACCCGACGCGAGGTCGACCGTCACCATCTCCGCGTTTTTCAAGGCAGAGCCGGTCAGACCCTTGATGAAACCCCAGTGGCTGACGACGAGCAGATGCTGCCACTCCGCGAAGTCGGCCAGGCTCGCGTGGAAGGCCGTGCAGCGCTTCATCATCTGGCTTTCGGTCTCTTCGGCCGCAGTCCACCAGATCTCGGTCAGGTGATCGAAGCGCAGGTGCGGCCAGCGCTCGCTGAGTTCGGAGCGCGGCGTGCCGATGTCGCAGGTGAAGAAGGACCGCTCGCGCACCAGGGGCTCGATCTCGATGTTCAGGTCGAGGCGGGCGGCGATGATTTCAGCGGTTTGAAGGGTCCGGGCGTAGGGACTGGCCCGGATATGGCGAATGTCCCGCTCGGCCAGGACTTCGGCGGCGACCTCGACCTGGCGTACGCCCTCTTCGGTCAGGCTGGGATCGATGATGCCCGGGTCCTGGCCGGTTGCGCCGTAGACCACGTTGAATTGGGATTGACCGTGACGGATCAGTATCATCGGGGCAAACGTCCGGGATCTTTGTCCCCTTCGTCTTTTGGGTCCTGGTCGCCGCCGCGCTGTCCGGTCAGATCCTCGTAGTCACCATCGATGACGCCGCTTCCGGGACCGCGCCGCACCTCCTGACCGTTGACCCAGACCCGCGCTTGTCCATGCGCCTGCATGTGGCGCGCCGCCCAGCCGCGCAGGAAGGCGCGGAAAGGCGGCAGGAATAAAAGCAGGCCGAGTCCGTCGGTGACGAAGCCCGGGGTCAGCAGCAAGGCGCCCGCGACCAGCAGGCAGAGGCCGTCGAAAAGCTCGTGAGCCGGCACGATGCCGCGATCCATCTGGCTGCGCGCCCGCGACAGGGTGGCCAGGCCCTGGGCCCGCAGCTGCCAAGTCCCGACCATGGCCGTAAGAATCACCAGGCCCAGGGTCGACCAGAGGCCGATCAGGCCGCCGACCTCGATGAAGACCCCGATCTCGATCAAGGGGACGGCGATAAAGGCGGCGAGCAAAATGACGGCCATGCTTGCCCTTTCCCGAGCAGGTCCTTATTTAAGGGTCAGAGGGTTGCAAGCGCGGAAAGACCCGTCCAGACTTCTTGTTTCGAGACTTAGCGATTGTCTCGGCGAGATGCCAGCAGGCGTGCGCAGTTTTTCGTGGCGGCGCCCTTCAACGGATTGACTGAGATGGGCGACGGCAACTTTCTCGACATCATCATCTTCGCTGCGATTGCGGCCTTCCTGGTGCTGCGCCTGCGCGGCGTGCTGGGCAAGCGCACCGGCCATGACCAGCCGCCGCGCTACGACCCGTTCCGCAAGGACAAGAGCGAAGAGGCCGGCCAGGACAAGGTGATCCCCCTGCCCGATCGGGCCGCGCAGAACGCCGAGGGCGAAGAAGAGGTGCCGGCGCCGAGCGAAGAGGCAGCCGATGCCGACATGCCGCCGGCCTCGGGCGTCACGCAGGTCAAGCTGGCCGACAAGAGCTTCGATCCCGATGGCTTCCTGCAGGGGGCGAAGGCGGCCTTCGAGATGATCATCACGGCCTTCGCCCAGGGCGACGCACGCGCGCTCCGGCCGCTACTCAGCAACGATGTCTACGAGGACTTCACCAGCGCCATCAAGGCGCGCGAAGACGCCAAGGAGACCCTCGAGACCACGCTCGTCGGCATGGAAGAGGCCGAGATCATCGAAGCCGAGGTGCAGGGCAAGACGGCCTTCGTCACGGTCAAGTTCGTCTCCGAGCAGGTCAACGTGACCCGCGACGAGAAGGGCAAGGTGGTCGACGGCGACGAGAGCCACGTGGCCAGCATCACGGACATCTGGACCTTCGGCCGCAACACCCGCAGCCGCGATCCGAACTGGACGCTGGTTGCCACCCGCAGCTCCAACTGAGTGATCTTGACGTCCCGGGGGGAAGGGACCGCTCTGCGCCGCCTCGGTGCGGCCGCTTCGCGGGGCTTGCTTCCTCTGTGCCTTTGTCTTTTCGTCATCGGTTGTGAGCGCCCGCCGGACCGCGCGGAGCTGCCCGACAACCTGCAGTTGATCCCGGTCGGTTTCGAGGCGCTGCCGGGTTGGCGCGAAGACACGATCGCCGAGGCTCTGCCGGCTCTGCGCCGCTCCTGCGGGGCCCTGCTGCGCCAACCCGACGGCCGGGATCTCGGGGCCGACGGCCTCGCCGGCAGCGTCGCCGATTGGCGGCCCGCCTGCGAGGGTTTCCTCGCGCTCGCTCCGGACGACGAAGCGGGCCTGCGCCGCCAACTCGAGGCCGACTTCGCGGCCTTCCGGGCGGAGAACCAGAACGGCCGGCCGGGGCTCTTCACCGGCTACTACGAGCCCGAGCTGAAGGGCGCGCGGATGCCCGACGCGACCCACGCCTGGCCGCTCTATCGCCTGCCCGACGACTTGGTGACGGCCGATCTGCGCCGCTTTGGCGAGGAGAGCGCGGCGGGCAAGCTGATCGGCCGGGTCGAGTCCGGCCGTCTGGTCCCCTACTACGACCGGGCTGAGATCGACGCGGGCGTCCTGGCCGGCCGGGATCTCGAGCTGGCCTGGGTCGACGATCCGGTCGATGCCTTCTTTCTGCACGTGCAAGGCTCCGGCCGCCTGCGCTTGCCGGACGGCAGCGTCATGCGGGTCGGTTTCGCCGGCTCGAACGGCCTGCCCTTCTACGCGATCGGCCGCGCCCTCATCGAGGAAGGCTACGTCTCGCGCGCCCAGTCCTCGATGCAGGCGATCCGCGATTGGCTGCGCGCCCATCCCGAGCAGGGCCGCGCGCTGATGCAGCGCAACGCTCGCTTCATATTCTTCCGCGAGATCGAGGGCGAAGGCCCGGTCGGGGCTCAGGGCGTGGCGCTGACCCCGGGTCGCAGCCTGGCGGTCGACACGGCTTACCTGCCGCTCGGCGTGCCGCTCTGGCTCGACAGCACTTGGCCCGCCACCGAGCGCCCGCTGCGCCGCCTGATGGTGGCCCAGGACCGCGGCAGCGCGATCAAGGGCCCGGTGCGCGGCGATTTCTTCTGGGGCCCCGGCGAAGCCGCTCTGGAGCAGGCCGGGCGCATGAAGCAGTCCGGTACCTATTACCTGCTGTTGCCCAAGACGGTCGCGGAGCGGCGACGCCTGACCAGTTAACCGGGCTTCGAACCGCGGCCGCGCGGGCGCCTTACCTTGCTTTTTCCCCAGGCCACCACCATTGTTGATCCCGTCTCAGGGAGGGCTTGGGATGGCTGAATCCGGCCCGAGCATTGGGCTTTTCGTCACCTGTTTGGTCGATCTGATCCGGCCGTCCGTCGGCTTCGCCGCCGTCGAGCTGCTGGAGCGGGCCGGGTGCCGGGTCGAGGTACCGCGAGCGCAGACCTGCTGCGGCCAGCCGGCCTACAACTCGGGCGACCGGGGCGACACCAAGGCGATTGCGGCGGGCGTAATCGAGGCCTTCGCGGGCTTCGACTACGTGGTCGCGCCGTCGGGCTCCTGTTCGGCGATGATCAAGGAGCACTATCCGGCGCTCTTCGCCGATGAGCCGGCCATGGCCGAAAAGGCGCGCGACCTCGCCGAGCGGACTCACGAGCTGATCTCCTTTCTCGCCGATGTACGCGGCGTGAGCGCGGTCGAGGCACGCTGCACGGCGGCGGCGACCTATCACGATTCCTGCTCCGGCCTGCGCGAGCTCGGCGTGAAGGCCCAGCCGCGGGCGCTGCTCGGCAGCGTCGAGGGCCTGGCGCTGAAGGAGATGCCCGACGCCGAGGTCTGCTGCGGCTTCGGCGGCACCTTCTGCGTCAAGTATCCGGACATCTCCAACGTCATGGTCGAGAAGAAGGCCGAGGCGATCGAGAGCACCGGCGCCGAGCTGCTGCTGGCCGGCGATCTCGGCTGCCTGCTCAACATGGCGGGTAAGCTCAAACGGCGCGGCACGCCGAGCGCCGTGCGCCACGTGGCAGAGGTCTTGGCCGGACGGCTCGACGAGCCGGCGATCGGCGACGGTGCGGCGGGCGGAGGCTGAGGCGATGCAATCGACGGCTCATGCCTTCAAGGACAAGGCCGCGACGGCGGTCCACGACC
>JAKSDN010000922.1 GCA_022360075.1 Kiloniellales bacterium
GTCGGTGCCCCGGCTGTTCCTCGCGGGCATCCTGCCGGGCCTGCTGATCGCCGGGGTCATGGCGCTCTACATCCTGATCTACGCGCGCTGGCAAGGCATCCGGGAGGCGCGGCGTTTCGACGCGCGGCGCTTCCTGGACGCGAGCCTGCGCGGGCTCGGCGCGCTGCTCATGCCCGTCATCATCCTGGGCGGGATCTACGGCGGCTTCTTCTCGCCGACCGAGGCGGCGGGCGTGGCCTGTCTCTACGCGATTCTGCTCGCCCGCCTCGGTTATCGCGAGGCGAGCTGGGCCGAGGTGCTCAAGGCCGCAGGCGATGCCGCTTTCCTCACCGCGCAGGTGATGATCCTCGTCGCCTGCGCGAGCCTCTTCTCCTGGCTGCTCACGGTCTCGGGCTTGCCCCAGGCGATGGTCGCGGCGCTGGCCGCGATCGAGCTCTCGTCTTGGGCCTTCCTGCTGATCGTGAACGGGTTGCTGCTGCTGCTCGGCTGCGTGATCGATCCGCTTTCGGCGATCCTGGTGCTGACGCCGATGCTGTTGCCGCTGGTCCTGCACCTGGGCATCGATCCGGTCCACTTCGGCATTGTCATGACCGTGAACCTCAGCATCGGCATGTTCACACCGCCCTTCGGTCTGAACATCTTCGTCGCCGAGTCTCTCTTCGGCGCCGGCCTGCGCACGCTCTGCCTCGGCCTGCTGCCCTTCATCGTGTTGCAGGTCGCGGCGTTGCTGGTGATCACCTACGTGCCCGGGCTTTCGCTTCTCCTGGCGGGGCTGATCTAGGGTGATGCGTCCTTCGATGATTCGGTCCCCTAAGCCCCTAAAGACTGTCACCCTCGGGCTTGACCCGAGGGTCCCTCGCGGTCCCGGACTCGGACCTCGATGGATTGCCGGGAGCGCGAAGCGCTCGGGCTTCGCCCGCCCGACAATCACATTCATGGGGTGTTGGGAGGGAGATCTTGAACGCAAACCTGGCTGTTAGGCCGACTCTCGAAAACGAAAGGACAAGAAACATGAAAGCTCTCAATTCGATCCCTTGGCGGCGCATCGCCGCCCTGTCGCTGGCCCTGCCGTTTGCGGTGTTCCTGCACAGTCTGCCCGTCGCCGCGCAGACGGAGATGAAGCTTGCCAGCGCGACCATCAACGACGTGCAGCATGAATGGCAAAAGCGCTTCAAGGCCGGGGTCGAGGCCCGGGCCGGCGACCGCCTGAAGGTCTCGATCTTCCCGGCGAGCCAGCTCGGCACCATCCCGCGTATGCTCGAGGGCGTGTTGTTCGGCACGATCGAGGGCTTCATCACGCCGACCGCCTTCGCAACCGGCGCCGTGCCCAAGTTCAAGGTCTTCGACGCGCCGGGGCTGTTCCAGGACCCCGCTCACCTGGCCCGCGTGATCCACGATCCCACTTACCGCGATCACATCGAAACCATGGCGCTCGACAAGGGCCTGCGGGTGATCGGCGCGATCTTCAACAGCCCCTTCGTGGTGCTCACCAAGGCGCCGGCGCCGAAGGTCGCCGACCTCGACGGCCTGAAGATCCGCACTTTCGCCTCGCCCTTGCAGATCGAGCCCCTGGCCGCGCTCGGCGCGAGCCCCGTGCCGCTGCCCTTGAGCGAAGTCGTGCCGGCGCTGCAGAGCGGCAACATCGACGGTATGCTGGCCGGCATCCCGATCCTCACCGCCTTCAAGTACTACGACGTCGCCACGAACGTGACCGAGCTGCACTTCTCGCAGATCGTCTCGGTGAACCTGGTCAACGAGGACTGGTTCCAGGCCCAGCCCGAGGATCTGCAGCAGATCATCCGCGAGGAAGGCCGCAAGGCCGAGCGGGCGGTCTTCGACTTCGGCGTCGCCAACATCGCGCGCGCCAACGACGTCTGGAAGGAAAACGGCGGCACGATCCTGCAGCTTCAGGACGACGACCGGGCGCAGATGATGGCGCTCTTCGCCGAGGTCGGCGGCCGGCTGCTGCGCGAGGACGAGGCCGTCGCTTCGGAGTACGATCGCCTGCTCGAAGTCGTGCAGGCGAAGCGTTGATGGGTCACTCCGGCAGATGGGCCTGCCAAACGAACATCGTCATTGCGAGCGCAGCGAAGCAATCCAGTGACCGAGGTTCAAGAACCCATCCGTGGCCGACATGACTGTGCGTAGCGTCGAGGCTGGATTGCTTCGCTGCGCTCGCAATGACGGAGGAAACGATTGGGTTCATCGCCCGATGAGGCTTGGCCAGGCCGGACCCTGCGAAGGCGACAGTTCAGGTCACGGCGCGTCCCTTGCCGACGCGGGGGTGCGGGCGGCCGCCGTCGGCCACGGCCATGATGACCACGATCTCGTCCGGCCGCGGCGCGTCGTGGACCATGACGGTGATCGTGTCGAGCTCGTCGAAGGACCAGATGTTGTCCTTGTTGGCGAGCGGCACGTCGATGATGGCGCCGGCCGCGCCGACCTTGGTGGTCGAGGGGATGATCGCCTCGCCGCCGCCCAGCGCCGCGCGCATCGGCTTGCCGAGCTTGGGATGAAGCACGGCCGCGGCATGCTCGACATCGCCGTTGACGCCGACGATGGCGGCCTTGCCGTAGCTTGCGGGCGCGCCGTCGAGCAGGGTGACGGCCTGGGGCATGATCTCTTCGCCGAGCGCGAAGCCGACGTCGAAGAGCGCGGAAAGATCCTCGTGGAAGGCCCCGGCGAAGGGATTGTCGATCACCGCGACCGCGGCCACGCGCGAGACCGGCGTCGGCGCCGCGCTGCCGGCCTCGGCCAGGACCTGTTCCTTGATGTAGAGGATCTTCCGCGTCGCCATCTCGTGCCTCCCCTTTTCCGTTCGAGGCACGCTATCACGGCCGGCTCGCGCGGCGAAGCGCCCGGCCGCCCTTCCCCTCAACAACTCTCGTAAGGAGGTCACTGAAACATGCAAAGCGCTCACGGGGTTCGCGAGCTTGCCTATGTCGACTGCCCGGGTGGCGGGCAGGTCTGGGTCGAGGGCACGACCGCCTATCTGGGGCACATGCGGCCGCCCCACGGCACCTCGATCCTCGATGTGTCGGACCCCAAGTCGCCGCGGATCGCCGCGCAGGTCGAGATGCCGCCCGGCACCCATTCCCACAAGGTGCGCGCCGCCGACGGCCTCATGGTGGTCAACCACGAACGCTTCGGCCCCGAGCAGCCCGAAGGTTGGCAAGGCGGCCTCGGCATTTACGACGTGAGCGATCCGAGCAATCCCAAGCACATCACCGACTGGACCACCGCCGGCAAGGGCGTGCATCGCTTCGACTTCGACGGCCGCTACGCCTACATATCGCCGACGGCGGAGGGTTACGCCGGCAACATCACGATGATCCTCGACCTCGCCGATCCGGCGAAGCCCGAGGAGGTCGGGCGCTGGTGGATCCCTGGCCAATGGCAGGGGGGCGGGGAAGACTATCCCTGGGACAATTGGGTGGAGCCGCGCTGCCATCACCCCTTGCGCCTGGGCGACCGGCTTTACGTCAGCTATTGGCACCACGGATTCTTCATCCTCGACATCGAGGACATGACGAAGCCCAAGCTGGTTTCCGGCTTCAACTCCAGCCCCGCCTTTCCGCACCCGACCCACACGGCGCTGCCGATCCCAGAGACCCTTCAGGGCCGGCGGATCATGGTCCTGGCCGACGAGGACGTGGCGAAGCTCTGGCCGCACGCGCCGGCCTTCGCCTGGATCGTCGACATCACCAACGAGGCGACGCCGCTGCCGGTCGCGACCTTCCAGGTCGAGGGCCTCGACAAGGACGGCGCGCCGCAGGAGCCCTTCACCGGCTGCCACCAGCCTTCCGACCGCTACAGGGGCAGCGAGATCCCCTTCGCCTGGTTCGCCAAGGGCCTGCGGGTGGTCGACATCGCCGATCCCTTCCATCCCAAGGAGGTCGCGCACTTCGAGCCCGATCCGCCAGAGGGATTCGAGCGGCCCTCCTCCAACGACGTCACGGTCGACGAGCGCGGTCTGATCTATCTCTTCGACCGGCAGCGCGGCTTGTACATCCTGGAGCGGACGTAGGTGCGGGCGCAACGCGCTCTCACTCGCCAACCGACTCTTCGTTTCGACGAACATCGTCATTGCGAGCGGAGCGAAGCAATCCAGCCTGTTGCCGCCCGAGCGGTGGCTCTGGATTGCCCAGTGGCGCCAAGGGCCGGCTCACGCCCGCTCGCAATGACGAGTTGAGACGTTCGAGAAAGGGACCCGCCTCAGCTCGCGGCCTCGAACCCCGCGAGGACCGCCCGAAGGTTCTCGCCCAGCACCGGCGAGAGGTAGCCGCCTTCCTGCACCAGCACGCTCGGCAGGCCGATCTCGGCCAGGGCCGCGCCGATCTGGCGAAAGCCCTCGGTGGTGACGGCGAGACCCTTGAGCGGATCGGTCTCCGAGGCGTCGAGGCCGAGAGCGACGACCAGGACGCCGGGCGCGAAGGCGCGGATCTGCGCGGCGGCTTGGTCGAGCGCCGCGAGGAAGCCCTCGTCGCCCGTGCCCAAGGGCAGCGGCAGGTTCAGGTTGGTGCCCTCGCCGGGCCCTGCGCCGCGTTCCTGGCGATGGCCCCAGAAGAAGGGGTAGAAGGCGGCCGGATTGGCGTGAATCGAGACCGTCAGCACGTCGCCGCGGGACCAGAAGATGCCCTGGGTGCCGTTGCCGTGATGGACGTCGACGTCGAGGACCGCGACCCGCTCGTGGCGGGCGCGCAGCCATTGGGCGGCGATCGCGCTGTTGTTGAGGAAGCAGAAGCCGCCGGCCATGTCGGCGAAGGCGTGGTGGCCCGGCGGCCGGCACAGCGCATAGGCGGCGCGCTCGCCCTCGGCGACCAGGGCCGCCGCCGTGACCGCGACGTCGGCGGCCAGCAGCGCCGCCTCGAAGGTGCGCGGGCCGATCGGGCAGGCAGTGTCGGCCATGTGCCAGCCGGCGCGCCCGACGATGCCGTTCGGATAACTCGCCGGATAGCGGCTCGGATGGATGTTGGGGATGATCTCGGCCGAAGCGTCGCCGAGCGCCGACCAGGCGTCGTAGGCCTGCTCGAGAAACAGCAGATAGTCCGGGCTGTGCACGGCCGCGACCGGCCCGCGGCCGAAACGCTGCGGCGCGACGACGGCGTGGCTGCCCGCCTTCAGCCCCGCCAACAGCCGCTCGGCGCGCTCCGGCTGCTCCGTGCTCCGCCGCGCTTGGCCACGGACCAGGAAGAACTGCGGGTCGTGGACGAGGTGTCCGGGATCGTAGACGGCTTTCATGATGCCTAGAGATCACCCGTCGATGCGGCCTTTGTCGAGGGGAATCCGTCATGGCCGGAGGCCCGGTATCGACTTCGCCATCGCCGGGCTTCGATCTCCGCGGCATAGCGCCGGACGGAGTCCCGCTTGAAGGCCTTGCCGACAAGCTGGTAGGCTTTCGAAGTGAGGCGGGCTTCTCGGCCCTCGCCGATGTTTGCAGCCGCAAGTTCCCTATCGCTGCAAGCAGCGCCAACAGCCTCGCCTCGTGACGCCTACCACGTCGGCCGCAGATCGTGGCCAATTCACCGCACGATCCTGACCTTGTAAGTCGTTCGGGACATCGGATTGGAAGTCGCCGCATCGAATGACGGGGAACAGGTTCTTTAGGCGCCGGTTTTGCCGGCGGCGCGGTGCTCGGTTCCAAGTTCGTTCAACACAGGAGGTGAAAGGAAATGCCAGGACGTCTTGAAGACCATCGATCGATCGTTACCGGCGCGGGCCGGGGCATTGGCGCGGAGATGGCCAAGGCGCTCGCCGCGGAGGGCGCGCGGGTGCTGATCGCCGATATCGACGAGACGATCGCCCGCGAGACGGCGGACGCGATTGCGAGCGCCGGTGGCACGGCAAAGCCCTGCACGGTCGACGTGCGCGATCGTGCCAGCGTGGCCGCGATGGTCGCGTCGGCGGTCGAGGCCTTCGGCGGACTCGACAGCATCTTCAACAACGCCGGCATCGCGCAGGTTCGCCCGTTCCTCGATATCACCGAGGACGACTGGCGCACGGTGATGGACGTGAACGGCCTCGGCGTCCTGATCTGCATGCAGGAAGCCGCCAAGCAGATGCTCAAGCAGGGCAGCGGCGGCAGCATCGTCAACACGGCGTCCATCGCCGGTAAGCAGGGCTACGAGCCGCTCGCCCACTATTCGGCGAGCAAGTTCGGGGTGGTTGCCCTGACCCAGGCCGCGGCCCGCGCCTTCGGCAAGGACGGCATCCGGGTCAATGCGATCTGCCCGGGCGTGGTCGCCACCGACATGTGGAAGCTGATCGATCGGGGTTTCCGTGACAGCGGTTTGACCAGCCAGGAAAATGAAGCCTTCAACAGCTTCGCCGAAATCGCGCTCCTCGGACGCGCTTCCCGGCCGAACGACCTGGCGGGCGCAGCAAGCTTCCTCGCCTCCTCCGATTCGATCTTCATGACCGGTCAGACGCTTGTCGTCGACGGCGGGATGGTTCTGGACTGAGGCTGCGAGCTGGTCTTGATCGATGTTGAGACGGATGCGGAGGCTTATCTGCCGCTGACGTTGTTCGACGAGGAGGGCTAGGCAGCGGGGACGGCGGCCGAGGGCGGCGCTCGATCCAGCGACCTTTGAGCGCCTGGAGCGCTTGGGAGCAAGGCTGCGTAGCCGCCTGTCCGACGCCATCGCCGAGCGTGGCTTGCCGGCCGCAGTCACCGGATTGGGCTCCCATTTTCGTCTCCACTTCAAGGGACGGCAGCCCCGAACCTACCGAGAGTTCTGGCCGTCGCCCCCCGAAGTAAAGCTGCTACACGAAGTGGCCCGCTCCCTGTTGGCGAGAGGCGTGGTTATGCCGCCCATATCGTGCTCTTCGATCAGCACGGCGATGA
>JAKSDN010001397.1 GCA_022360075.1 Kiloniellales bacterium
TCACCGCCAGCCTGCTCGACTAAGCCGAGGTTGTAGTAGACGATCGGCGTCGAGGCGTTGAAGGGAAGTCCCCACTGGCGGCCATCGACCTGACCAAGCGCCAAGACGTTCGGCGCATAGTTGGACTCCACCCAGGCATCTCCTTCCGCCTTCATATTCGGTGTGAGGTCCGCGATCTGGCCGCGTTGCTCAAGCGCCTTGACCAGTTCTCCAAGGGTGTTGTAGGGCGAGTACCAGACATCCGGCAGGTCATCGGAAAGGGCCTGTCTGAGGATGGCTTGATGCCCATCCGTATAGCTCTTCATCGGCGCCCGGTACTTGATTTGGATCGCCGGATGCTGCTTCATGAAGGCTTCCGCGATCGGCTCGTGGAAGCGCTTGTGCCCGCCCCAGGCGTGCACCACTTCAAGGGTTACGGTCTCGGCCAGCGCCGGGCCCGTGGTCGCCAGGGCCGCGAGAGCCGCCCCCGCTGCGAGGTTCAGAAGCTTTGCCATTCTGTTCTCTCCATCACTTTGGCCGGTGAGGTGGGGACAGTTCCCCGGTTCCTGGCGATCAACCCGTTTGCCGCGGGCCGGAGGGATGCCAGAATTCTTGGTTGCCTTGAGGCAGACATCACTTGAACCCGCTCATCGTGATGCCGCGAACGAACTGACGCTGTGCCAGGACGAAAAGGATCAGGAGCGGTATGGTGATGATCGTCGCGCCGGCGGCCAGACCGCCGAAATCGGCACTGAGTTCGCTGTCCTTGAACAGCAGCATGCCCAGCGGCGGGGTCGCGCGCTCCATTGAGTTGACAGCGATCAAAGGCCAGTAGAGATCGTTCCAATGGGCCGTGACTGAAAAGACACTGAATGCCGCAATCGCCGGACGCGCACTGGGCAGGATCAGCCGTAGGACGATCTCCACTTCCGTCATGCCGTCCAGGCGCGCTGCCTGCAGGACTTCGTCGGGATAGCCTTTGAAGAACTGCCGGAACAGAAAGATGGCGAAGACGGAGAGAAAGAAGGGCACCATCAGCGCAAAGTAGGTATCGAGCAGGCGGAGTTCCGCCAGGACCAGGTAGAGCGGCAGCGCCGGGACCTGGATCGGCACGCACAGGCCGAGCACGATGAGTGCGAAGAGCAGACCCCGTCCGCGGAATTCAAGTTTGGCCAGGGCGTATCCCGCAAAGAGCGCGCCCGTGACCTGAACAATCAAGATGCCGGAGACGACGATGACGCCGTTCAGCATGAAGCGGAGCATCGGCACGCTGAACAGCGCCTTGCCATAGTTCTCGGCAATGGCGAGACGGTCTGGGATCAGGTCGAGCGGCTCGCCAAAGATCTGGTCCGCGGGTTTGATGGAGGTGGCGAGCATCCAAACGAAGGGGGCGACCACCAGAACGGCAAGAGCGATCAGCAGACCATGCTCTGCCAGCAGAGCGCCGATTGCGAAGGCGCCGCGCCTCTCTCGGCCGGCTGTCGGGCTGCTGTCCTGGAATTGTGTCATAGCCATAGGTCAGCTCCCGTAGTGGATCCGGCGATCGGCGATGGCGATCTGGACCAGGGAGAAGGCGAGGACAAAAACCAGGAAGATCGTGATCAGGGCGGAGGCGTAGCCGATCTCGAAGTACTGGAACCCCTCGAGGTAGACCGCGTAAAGCAGGACCTCTGTCGACTTCATCGGCCCACCCTGGGTGAGGACCGCCACCGTGTCGAAGACCTGGAAGGCGGTGATGGAGGTCGTGATCACTACGA
>JAKSDN010001271.1 GCA_022360075.1 Kiloniellales bacterium
CGGCGGCGAAGGCCGCCGCGGCGATCCAGGGCGAATGCTCGAAGACCGCACCGAACCGGGCCACGAAGGCCGACCGGTCGAGCGCGAAGGGATTCGCCGACGCCGTCACGAGTTGGGCCCATGGTGGGCCTGCCAGTGCCGGGCGATGTCGAGCCGGCGGCAGACCCAGGCCTTGTCGTGCTCCTGCACGTAGTCGAGGAAGCGGGCGAGCGCCTGGGCCCGGCCCGGGCGTCCCACGAGCCGGCAGTGCAGGCCGACCGACATCATCTTCGGCGCGCCTTGCCGGCCCTCCTCGTAGAGCAAATCGAAGCTGTCCTTGAGATAGGTGAAGAACTGATCGCCGGCGTTGAAGCCCTGATAGGTGGCAAAGCGCATGTCGTTGGCATCCAGCGTGTAGGGGATGACCAACTGGCGGCTGCCGTCGACCGTCACCCAGTAGGGGAGATCATCGGCATAGGAATCGGCGTAGTAGAGGAAGCCGCCGTCCTCGCCGACCAGCGGCAGCGTGTTGGGGCTGCAGCGTCCGGTGTACCAGCCGAGCGGGCGGCTGCCGGTCGCCTCGCTGTGGATGCGGATCGCCTCCTGCATGTGTGCGCGCTCGGTCTCGATATCGACGAACTGATAATCGATCCAGCGCAGGCCGTGGCTGGCGATCTCCCAGTCGGCCTCGATCATGGCGGCGACCGCCTCGGGGTTGCGTGACAGCGCCATGGCCACGCCGTAGACCGTGACCGGCACCTCCCGGGCCGTGAAGAGGCGCTGCAGGCGCCAGAATCCGGCCCGCGAGCCGTATTCGTAGACCGACTCCATGTTCATGTTGCGCACGCCAGTCAGCGGCTGCGCGCCGACGGATTCGGACAGAAAGGCCTCGGAGGCCGGATCGCCGTGCAGGATGCAGGCCTCGCCGCCCTCCTCGTAATTGATCACGAACTGCACGGCGATGTAGGCGCCGCCGGGCCATTTCGGGTCGGGCGGACGGCGCCCGTAGCCGACCATATCGCGCGGATAGCCCTCGTCCATGTTCCCATTCCCCATGACGCAATCCGAGTCTCCCATGGCACTATAGAACGCCGGGGGCCGCCTTGAGAGGCCCGGTTCCGTTTGAAAGTCCTTTCGAAAATGAAGGCATTCCTCGACCGGGCCCGGCTGGGGTCTAATGGGAAGGCATGGATCACAGCTCCCGGAGAGGGGCGGATCCCTTAGGCTTCAGGACGCCGGCCATCGCCTGGCCGGCGGACCGCAGGGGAGACAGCGCCGATGACCTCAGGGCCAGGCGATAAGGGCGGCCGACTGACGACCCACGTGCTGGACACGGCCTCCGGCCGGCCGGCCGCAGGGGTCCGGATCGAGCTGTTCCGGCTCGAACCCGCCGGTCCCACCCGGCTGCTCGAGGCGGTCACCAACGACGACGGCCGCTGCGACGCGCCGCTCCTGGCCGGCGAGGCATTCGCCGCCGGCGCCTACGAGCTGCTGTTCCACGTCGGCGGCTACTTCCGCGATCGCGGCATTGCCCTGACCGATCCTGCTTTCCTCGACGAGGTGCCGATCCGCTTCGGCATTGCCGATGCCGGCGCGCACTATCACGTACCGCTGCTGATTTCGCCCTACGGGTACAGTACTTACCGGGGCAGTTGAGCGTCGGCCGCGAGAAGCCGGCGAAAGGACCAAGGATGCGCGAGCAGGTGAGATTTCTTCTGGGACACGAGCCCCGCGCGCTCGACAGCTTGGACCCGACCATGACCGTGCTCGACTACCTGCGCGAGGTCGAGCGCCTGACCGGTACCAAGGAGGGCTGCAACGAGGGCGACTGCGGCGCCTGCACCGTGGTGCGCGCGCGCCCTCGCAACGGCCGGCTGCACTACGAGGCGGTCAATGCCTGCATTCAGTTCGTCGGCACCCTGGACGGCTGCCAGCTTCTGACCGTCGAGCATCTGGCCGACGCCGGCGGCAGCCTGCATCCGGCGCAGCAAGCCCTGGTCGACTGCGACGGCTCGCAGTGCGGCTTTTGCACGCCCGGCTTCGTCATGTCGCTCTTCGCCGCCACCCGCCAGGCGGACGCGGCGCCCGACGAGGCCGCCCTCGACGACATCTTCGCCGGCAACCTCTGCCGCTGCACCGGCTACGCACCGATCATCCGCGCCGCGCAACGCGTGTTCGAGGGATCGCCCCGCCAGGATCACATCGCGGCACGCGAAGCGGAGACGATCGTTGCCCTGAATGCGCTCGCCGACGACGAGACCGTTTCGGTCGGGGCGAAGGGGCGCCGCTTCCTCGCGCCGGCGAGTGCCGATGCGCTCGCCTATCTGCTGCTCGAGCATCCCGAGGCGACGATCACCGCCGGCTCGACCGACGTCGGTCTCTGGATCACCAAGGAGATGCGCCGGCCCGAGACCCTGGTCTATCTCGGCCGGGTCCGCGGTCTCGATAGCGTTCGCGAGACCGACGCGGGCATCGAGATCGGCGCGACCGCCAGCTACAGCGATGCGGTCGGCGCGATGGCCCGCCTTTATCCCGACATGGGCGAGGTGGTGCGCCGGCTGGGCTCGGTGCAGATCCGCAATGCCGGCACGGTCGGCGGCAATGTCGCCAACGGCTCGCCGATCGGCGATTCGCCGCCGATGCTGATCGCCGCCGGCGCGACGCTGCATCTGCGCCGCGGAGCCGAGCGGCGCGAACTTCCGCTCGAGGACTTCTTCCTAGACTACGGCAAGCAGGACCGCCGGGACTCCGAATTCGTCGAGAAGATCGTCCTGCCTCAGCCGACGCCCGGCACGCGCTTTCGCGCCTACAAGATCTCCAAGCGCTTCGACCAGGACATCTCCGCGGTCCTGGGCGCTTTCGCGCTAAGGCTCGACGACGGCGTGGTCGTCGAGGCCCGAATCGCCTTCGGCGGCATGGCCGCGACGCCCAAGCGCGCGCCGGCCGCCGAGGCCGCCTTGGTCGGCTCGCTCTGGGACGAGCCGACGGTGCGTCGGGCGATGGCCGAGTTGGAGCGGGACTTCGCCCCGATCACCGATTGGCGCGCGAGCGCGGGCTACCGGATGCAGGCGGCGAAGAACCTGCTGATGCGCCTCTACATCGAGACCAGCGACGAGAGCGCCGAGACCCGGCTCGCCGGCGAACGGAGCCTGGCCCATGTCTGATCGCATCCAAGGCGCCGTC
>JAKSDN010000894.1 GCA_022360075.1 Kiloniellales bacterium
CTTCGACCAACTGGCCCAGGTACATGACCGCAATCCGATCCGCGAGTTGCCGAATGACACGGAGGTCATGGGTGATAAAGAGGTAAGCGACGCCTGTTGCCCTCTGCCGCTGTTTCAGCAGGGCGATGGTCTGGGCTTGGACCGATACATCTAGGGCCGAGAGCGGCTCATCGCAGACGATGAGCTGGGGATCCAGTACTAAGGCGCGCGCGATAACCACGCGTTGTAACTGGCCCCCGGAGAGCTCATGGGGAAAGTGCTCCAGAAGCCGCTGCTCCAGGCCGAGTTCTGCTGCAAGCGCAAAGGCCTTTTCTTGGCGGCCTTTCCTATCCAGGAGTCCGTGAATGTCGAGTGGCTCGGCAATCTGCTCTCCAACCTTGATCCGGGGATCGAGCGCGTCCAGCGGATTCTGAAAGACGAGCTGGATCTTGCGGCAGAACGCGCGTTGCTGCGTCTTGTCGCCAAAGGACTTGGCAACGCCTTGGAAGCGGATTTCGCCGGAGGTCTGCGGCAAGAGGCCGACAATCAGGCGCCCGATCGTGCTCTTGCCGCAGCCGCTTTCGCCGACAAGCGCAAGTGTCGTTGCCGGCTCAATGGTGAAGGAGACGCCATCCACGGCTTGAATCACGCGTCGGCCGCCTAAGAGATATTGGCGTTGCGCAAAATGGCACTTGAGGTCGCTGACCTCGAGCAGAGGCCGAGCATACAGAGGTTGCTCAGCGGGTACCGGACTCGACGACGTCATGGATAGGGAAGGGGTGAATGGCATGCGACGGCACTATCGATTCCACCTCGAGCCATCGCAGGCCGGGTGGCTGTGCAGTCCGGAACGGCCCGCCCGCACTTGCTTCTGTAGGAGCAGCCCGACAAAGCCGGCGAGCGCCTGTCGTTGGGCGTTGGCGTTATCCCTAGATCGCTTACCTGCCCGTCCAGCTTCGGTGCGGCCGCCAGAAGGGCTGCTGAGTAGGGATGGCGAGGTTTGGTAAAGACCTGCTCGACGGCGCCGACCTCGACGAGCCGTCCGGCGTTCATCACACCGACACGGTCGCAGAGCTCCGCTACGACACCCAGGTCGTGACTGACAAGCAGCACCGTGAGGCCGGTGTCATCGATCAGCCGACGCAGGAGATCGAGGATCTGTGCTTGTATGGTTACGTCAAGCGCTGTGGTCGGCTCGTCGGCGAGCAGGAGCTGTGGTGTGCGGGCGATCGCCATGGCGATCATGACGCGCTGGCACATACCGCCCGATAGCTCGTGCGGATAGCTCTGCAGAACCCGATCGCTGTCCGTGATTCCCACATTCCTGAGCAACTGCGCTGCGAGGGATGCCGAGTCGGCGTCCTTGCTATCTGGGCCATCTGGAAGGGCCGAACGCCGCTTGATCGATTCCGAGAGCTGCCAGCCGATCCGATAGATCGGATTCAGGAAGCTGGCCGGCTCCTGGAAGATCATTGCTAGCTGTCGGCTTCGCACCTTATCGAGCGCCGGCCGATCAAGCGATAGCAGATCGTTCCCATCGAAGTGCGCGGTGCCGGTAATCGCTGCGCTGCTCGGTAAGAGACCCGAGATAGCTCGACAGAGCGTCGATTTTCCGGAGCCGCTTTCGCCGACAATTCCGAAGCACTCTCCAGTGATGAGCTCAAACGAAACCTCGTCGACAGCAGGAGGGGCAGCGGGCTCCCTGGTGAAGTCGACGCTTAGGCCTTTGATTTCCAGAAGTGCTTGTTTCGACAACAAAGCAATGCCTTGGTTTCGCAGCAGGAGGAGGGACAGAGGCGCCTAGGGCGAGGGCTCGTCCACACAGGGCGCCTCTGTTATTCAGATTACTCCGTCTCTGAACTGATCTCGATGTCGCCGGGACGGAAGCTAATGAACAGGACCGGACGTGCTTCCCAGCGGACCTTGTCCTGCCTGCCGTAGAATGCCGGCAGATAGTGGAGCACACCGCTCGGCGGATCCTCGTAGCGAACGATCTCAAGCATCCGCCGAAACAGCTTTCGACGCTCCTGCAGGTCGATGCTGCTCTCCAGGCGGCGGCCCAGATCATTGAACTCGTCGTTCGAGAAACGGCCCCAGGTGCTTTGGAGAATACCCTGCTCGCCCCAAAGCCGCCACAAGTGGCCGAGCGGATCAGGGTGGTACATCGTGCTCGAAAGGTTGTAGATCTGACGTGTTTCTTCGTTTTGCACGTCGTCCCAGCTTCCAACCACTTCAACTTTGACATTTATGCCGACATCCCGCCACATCTGCTGCATGACTTCTGCGGTCGCAACCTCGAAAGGATAGTAGTCCTCAACCATGCGATAGCGGATTTCCTCGCCGCGGTAACTGGAGCGTTTGAGGGCCTCTCGCGCTTTGTCCGGATTGAACTCCGGCTTGTCCCAATCCTCGATGAACATATCGTTGAAGAAGGGGAATTGCTCACCGGGAGGCACCGCGGTGCGGCCCCCGAAAAGCGATTCGACGATCAGCTCCCGGTCAATCGCGTAGTTAAGGGCAAGGCGAAGGTCGGGGTCCGCCAATACACCGTTGCCTTCGTCGTAGACGACGATACGAATGTTGTTGATGGGCCCTCCGGTCACCGAAACGCCGTCTGTGCTGTCCAGGCGGCCGAGTTGGTCGGCTGGCACATCAGTGATGATGTGGAATTCTCCACTCAGCAGTCCCGCGATGCGGGTCGTGGCTTCAGGAATGAGCTTGAAGGTGACCGACTCGAGCGGTGGCTGGCCCCGCCAATGGTCGTCGAAGGCGGTCAGGCGGATGTGCTCTCCATGCTTTATCTCGTCGATCTTGTAGGGTCCGCTGCCGATTGCCGATCGTGCCCAGGTATCAAAGTCCGACGCGCTTTGGTACGCCTCCTTGCTGATGATCTGGCTCATCAGGCCGGCGAAGCGATGCTCCAGTATCGGGTCGGGGACCTTGCTCTTAATGCGGACCTTGTACGGGTCGATCACCTCGACGGATTCGATCCCGCCGAACAAGGCCTGTGCTCTACCGTAGCCCGGGCTCTCGGGGTCAAACATCCGCTCCTTGCCGAAGGTGAAGGCGACGTCTTCGGCATCGAACAAATCGCCGTTATGAAAGCGAATGTTTTGCCTTAGGGTGAACTCAAGGGTCTTGTCGTCGATTCGCGACCATTGCTCGGCCAGCCCTGGTCGAAGCTCATAGGTGTCAAGGTCGTGCTCCAGCAGCGTATCGAATACGCTGTAATAGATGCGCGCCGCGGCATTGGACCACTGGGCGATGGGCTCCAAGTTCGTCGGCAGCGCCTGCACGGCGACGACGAGTGCCTCGCCCTCGCTTGCTGTCTGGGCAGAGAGGGGTGATAGGCCAGCAGCTATCAATCCGACTGCGGTTGTAGCTGCCGAAACAGCTCTCAAAAAAGTCCGTCTGCGGTACGGCATTGACCGTCTCCTTTGGGCTCTCTTTAGGTTGAACAGTGTGCTCTTGAGCCCCGCCGCACGGCTCTGGGGCTGAAACGCCAGCGGGTCATCGGTCGCTCTTGGCCAGCGCTTCTTGTGCGACGATCAGATCGACGGCGGCATCTTCGAGACCGGCTATCAAGGCGCCGCCGGGCCGCTCGTCGGTGACCAGCGTGCCGAGCTCTTCGAAAGGCGCGGTCAGGAAGTGGGCTTCCACATCGAACCCGCTCGAGTCACAGATCCAGATGCACCGCCTAGCACGACCGATCAGCCGCCGTTTCAGACGGCTCAGAAACTCGATAGTGTCCACAGCGCCGTGATCGGGATGGAGGCCATGGGCGCCGATAATCGCGAGGTCGAACAGGCGACCTGCGATGCTATCGAAGACGCCGTCACCCTGCAGAATGCGGTGGGCCGGATGGTAGCGGCCCCCGGTCAGATGGATCTCGTGGTCGGCTGCGCCGACCAGCGCATCGGCGACAGCCGGCATATGGGTCATCACCTTGAGCCGCGGACCATCGGCGAGTTGGTGGGCGATGGGGATCAAGCTGGCGCCGCCGCTGAGATAGAGCCACTGATCCTGCTCCACGAGCGGCGCGACGACCTTGGCTATCGCCTCTACCCCAGCGCGGTTCTGCTGCATGCGGACGTGAAGCGGCGGAAGCTCTCGACCGAGGGGGATCGCGCCACCGTAGACTCGCTTTAGACGGCCCTCGCTCTCCAGCCTTTGAAGGTCGCGGCGGATTGTCTCCGTCGATACACCCAGCTCGTCGGCAACCGACGCGGCCTTCACGCCGCGTTCTTGAAGCAACCGCTCGAGGATCCGCTGGTGTCGAGTCTCGGTGAGCGTTCCCAAAAGCACAGGCCTCCCTATTCGGTGGCGCACTTGGCGGCGCCTTGCTCGCCAACCGGCAAGTTGACGATAGGCACCAAATGTTGCAGAAATATGGGGGTTTGTCAAAGTTTGTGGGAATCATGAAGCTCGCCCTGATGAGACGAGATTCAATCTCTGATCCATTCAATTTCATTAAGTATCGGATATTAATGATTATTATTGAAATAGCCATTCAGTCGAAGGCCTTCCATAACAAAATGAGAACAACCGAATGGTTGGAGGTTTTTGGGGTTTGGTCTCTTACAACAAGGACTGCTTGCGGGTGAGATGCTTGACGGCTCGGATGACGCGACAGAGGAGAAGTTGATGGTATCGTTGGCACGAAGGATGGCGTCGGTTCAGCCCTCGGCGACCAAGGCGATGACGGCAAAGGCGCGGGCGCTTCGTGAGGCGGGCCAGGACATCGTCGCCCTCAGCCAGGGCGAACCGGATTTCGACACACCGGCGAACGTTTGCGACGCGGGGATCGCCGCGATCCGCGAGGGCCACACCTGATCCGTTTCGTGGAGACCTTCCGGCAGAGGCGGGATCTGGTCTGCGGGCGCCTGAAGCAGGTTCCCGGCCTGCGGTGCCGCCTGCCGGAGGGGGCTTTCTACGCCTTCGTGTCCTGCCGCGACCTGATCGGCACGCAGCACCCCGACGGTTCCGTCATTCGCTCCGATACCGATTTCGCCATGTACCTTCTGGAGCAGTTCGGGGTGGCCGTGGTGCCGGGATCGAGTTTCCTGGCCGACGGCTACTTCCGTGTGTCCTACGCCGATTCGACGGAAGCGCTGGAGAAGGCCTGCAATCGCATCCAGGCCGCCTGCGAAGCCCTTGTGCGGGAGGTTGCGTGATGGCGAACCTTCGTGAGCGGATCGCCGAGCGCGGCCTGATCCAGGTCATGGCCACGCACAGCCCCCTCTCGGCCCGGCTGGCGGAGGAGGCGGGCTTCGACGGGCTTTGGGCCTCGGGCTTCGAGCTCTCGGCGCTCTACGGTCTGGCCGACGTCAGCCTGATCACCATGACCCAGCATCTGGAGATGCTGCGCGCCATCGCGGGGCAATCGCGACTGCCCATCGTCGCCGACATCGACACCGGCTTCGGCAACGCCGTCAACGTCGTCCACGCGGTGCGGGAGTACGAGGGGGCGGGGGCCGCCTGCGTGGTCATCGAGGACAAGTCCTTTCCTAAGGTGACCAGCCTGGTCGCCGGCGGTCGCCAGGACCTGCTGCGCGTTGAGGAGTTCCAGGGCAAGATCGAGGCCGCCTGCGC
>JAKSDN010000638.1 GCA_022360075.1 Kiloniellales bacterium
GGGAAGACGGATCACCTGAGCCTTCCCAGGCGGCCTTTGGCTCACAGGTCCCTTGCCGCGAAAGCGCGATCAAACCGCTCGACGCCAGCCTTTGCGTTCGTTAACCCTGGCGGCTGCTGCTTCACTTCGTCGGCGGAAGATTACGAATGACGGAAAGGATGCTCGATACCTGCCGGATGCTGGCGCGCTACAATCGCCTGGCGAACGAGCGCCTCTACGGCGCCTGTGCCCAGCTCACCGATGCCGACCGGAAACGGGAGCGGCCGGCCTTCTTCAAGAGCATTCACGGCACGCTCAACCACATCATGGTCGGTGACCGGATCTGGCTCGGGCGCTTTGCCGGCAAGGCGATGCCCTCGACCGGGCTCGACGCCATGCTCTACGAGGACTTCCAGGACTTGACCGAGGCCCGACGCGCCGAGGATGCCGGCATCGAGCGATTTGCCGCGAGCCTCGACGCCGAATGGCTCGGCGGCACCATTTGCTACGTCAACAACGAGGGCCGCCGTTTCGAGGACCCCACGGCCATGCTGGTGATCCACTTCTTCAATCACCAGACCCACCATCGCGGCCAAGTTCACGACATGCTGACGCAGACCGAGGTGGCGCCCCCGTCGCTCGACCTGCACCGCGTGTTGCAGCCGAATCCGAACGACTGAACGGCAGGGAGCCGTAGGCCGGTTCAGCCCGGCCCGGCCTCGCGCCGGGCCCAATCGATGCGCCGACGCACGACCGCGCTGATCGGCACCAGGGCGAATCCGCGCTCTTCGGCTTTCGGCAGCCAATCGGCCAGGACCTCGATCGTCGCCCGGTGCGGATGGGCGATGCCCACGGCGTGACCGCGCCGACGGGCGACTTCTTCGAGCTTCTCGAGCTGGCGACGGATCAGGCCGCGATCGTTGTGATCGTTGTCCAGGAAGATGTCCCGCTCGGCGAAGGGCACACCCATCTCGAGGGCGATGGGTCCGACGACGCTGCGCTCGGAGGTCTTGGAATCGAGGAACAGCAGGCCGCGCCGCTTGAGCTCGGCCAGGACGGCGCGCATCCCCGGGCGCCAGGAGGTGAAGGCGCTGCCCATGTGGTTGTTGATCCCGACCACGCCCTCGAAGCGCTCGAGCCCCCACGCCAGACGCCGGCGCATCTCCGAAGTGTCCTGGCCCACTTCGAGCACCCGCGGTCCGGGGTCCTTGTCGCGGTCACGCGGTTCCATCGGGACGTGGATCATCAGTTCATGGCCGCCGAGCCGCGCCCGGTCGAGCATCGCGCCGATGTTCTCGGCATAGGTGAGGAACGCCAGGGTCAGCGGCCCTGGCAACTCCACCGTGCGCCAGGAGTTGGGGCGGTTCAGGCCCAGGTCGTCGATTACCAGCGCAATCATCGGCCGGTCGCCGACATCGGCGACCTGGACGGCATTCGCCTGCCAGACCGGGACCTCCGGCGCCGGTTCGCCGATCACGGCAGCGACAAGCTCCGGCCGGGGCGTGGGTGTCGGCGCCGGGCGCGTGCCGCGATAGCGACTCTGGTCGATCGTCGAAAGCACCTGAGCCAGCGAGAAGGATTCCTGATAGACGGTATGGGCGGTCGGCAGTCCCGCGTTCGTCGCCGAAGGCGGGCCCGGATCCAGCATTTTGGTCGCCGGTACCAGGTCGCTTTCGCTGTCGTTCGTCTCCGAACTGACCACGGGGACCTCGGGCGTGCTCGGCGGCGGCTCCGGCACCACGACTGCCGGCGGATCGGCCAGGCGGGCCCAGCTCGGTTCCCAAAGCAATCCGTCGCCCCGGCTCGGCGGCGTCCCGGGTGCCAATGTGGCGACCTGGATCTCCGCGGGCGGCGTATCGACGACCTGCGCGGCATCGTCGATCTCGACGGCCTCCGGCATCTCGAGAGCCGGGCTGGCGGGACTCGTGAGCGCCGCCTCCAGGGCGACGGCCGGCTCAGGTGACGCCGGATGCGCGACGGCGGTCACCAGCGTCGGCTCGGCGGCCCAAGGCGCAGAGTCCTCCTCCGGTGCTGATTCTGCACGCGCCGTCAATGGCGTTTCCATGACTGCGGGTTGCGGCTCGATCCGCCGTGGCGCGATGGCGGCGACCTCCGTCTCGGGTGTCTCGGGCATCTCGACCGGCCGGAGGGCCGAGAGATAGCGTTGCTCCGTGGCGTTCTCCGGCGGCGGCGATGTCGTGCTTTCCGGCTCGGGCTCAGGCGCGTTCGCGACGAGCATCCGGTCCTCGGTCAGGCTAGTGCCGATCAAGCCGCCGGCGAGCGCCCCGGTCAGAAAAAGCACCGCGGCCAGACCGATGGCGAGCCGAGGGCTGAGCACCAGCTCGCCGGTGCGGCGCAGCGTGCGGGCCGCCGCGCGGCGACGTGCCGCCGGCTGCCGTGGCGCACTGGCGCCGCTATGCGCGGACTTCCCGGAGGCCCCGGCTGGGTTCTCCGCCCGCGCCCGCTTTTCGGCTTTCGACTTGGCCTTGGCCGCCTTCTTCGGCTTGCGCGCCGCTGTCGGACCGTGAGCGGCCCGGCCAACCGCCTTTCCGGCGGCGCCTTTGCGGCGCGAGACTCGTGGCTGTGACGGCTTGTCGACCATGGCGGCGCAACCTAGCACGGGGCTTGGAGAACAGGCAGCGCCTAAAAGGCCGGGCGCTGCGCTCTCTGCCGCACAGATCCTAACGCCGTATGGTTAAGAGAAATCGGGATCGACGGACGAACGAACGCCTGCCGTCGTGGTCAATGGAGTGCTTGCTTCAAAATCCGATGACGAAAGGCGAGGCAAGAACCATGAAGAAAGGCAGGGCCAGCAGAATGCCCACGACCACGACCACGAGATCGACGACCAAGCCACCCATTCTGTGCGCTGACA
>JAKSDN010000832.1 GCA_022360075.1 Kiloniellales bacterium
CCTCAAGCCGGAATACCTTTGCGCGGAGGTCTATCCGCTGATCGGAACGCAGCGCGCGATCTATCTCGGCTATCTCTTCGCCGGCCGCGGCTCCGGCGCCTACACCGAGCAGTTCGCCTGCCGCATCACAGGCGATCTCGACGTCTCGCTGCTGCGGCGGGCCTGGCAAGGCGTGGTCGACAGGCACAGCATTCTGCGCACCGGCGTCGCGCGGCAGTCGCTGCCGGGGCCCGTTCAGTTCGTGTGCGAGGTCTTGCTAGCCGAGCTCGCTCTGCTCGAATGGCGCAAATCGACGGCGGAGGAAGTCGAAGCCGCGCTGCAGGCCTTCCGTCGCGAGCAGCTCGAGCTGGGCTTCGAGCTTTCAGAGCCACCGCTTTACCGCCTGGCCGTCATCCGCGTCGGCGATGAAGAGCACTATCTCGTTTGGACCTATCATCACCTGATCCTCGACGGCTGGTCCGAGGGTCTGCTGCTCGACGAGCTGCTACGGACTTACCAGTCGCTCGCCGCGGGCGAGACGCCCTGCTTGGCGCCGCCGCGCCCTTTCCGCGATTACGTGGCTTGGCAGTGCACGAAAGACATGGCCGACGCCGAGGCATTCTGGCGCTCGAGGCTGGCCGGCTTCAGCGCCCCGACGGCCTTGAGGTCGGCGACGCCCAAGAGCGATGAGAAAGGCGGAGACGGCGGCTACGACACCATCGAGCGGGTCTTGCCGCTCGAGGCCATTCGCGCGGCCTGTCAGCGTCACGGGTTGACCGTCAACACGCTGCTCGAGGGGCTCTGGGCCTGCCTGATCGGCCGGGACAGTGGGCAAGACGACATCGTCTACGGCTCGGTCGCGTCGGGGCGCCAGGCCGGGCCGCCGGGCATCGAGAGCATGGTCGGCCTCTTCGTCGGCATGCTGCCGATGCGCGTGGCCTTCGAGCAGGACTTGCCGGTTCTCGAGTGGTTCCGGAGCTTCCAGGAGGACCTCGCGGAGAGCCGTCACTTCGAGTACGCGCCGCCCGAGCTGCTGCGCCGAGCGGCCGCTCTCGACAATCCGCGCGACCCGCTCTTCAACACCGCCTTCGTCAACGTCAACTTCGGCCACATCGTCACCGGGGAGACGTCTTGCGGCGCCGTCAGCCTCGAGGACCCCAGCTTCATCTCCGCGCCGCATTATCCCTTGACCCTCTTCGCGGTCACGGGCGCGGACCTGCGCCTGCGCTTCGTCTACGCGAAGGCCGAATTCGAGCCCGCCACCGTCGAAACGCTCGTCGAGCGCTACCTCGCGATGATCGACGGTATCGACCTCGATGCGGAGGTAACTATCGGGGACTTCCTAGGTATTCCGGGGACAGTATACTGATTTAGAGCAATAGGGTCGTAAAATCAGTATATTGCCGCCCCCGAGTCTAAGACCCGCCTTACGCACCAACGTTCAATTCGTGCAGCGAGTCTGATTCGCTGCAATAGCTGACGCCATCACCTCGTTTCCGTGCGCGTCGTAGTGACCGTCGAAGGGCAAGACCGGTACTCGTTGGTTCCGTCGATAGTCGCTCCGCAGGGCTGGCAGAAGATCGAAGAACTCGATGCCCTTCTCATTCGAATGGGCGCGAAGGACCGACTGATACATCTCATTCTCGTAGCTGCGTTTGACCTGACTGCGATGAGGTACGGCGACCACCGTAAGGCGGATACCTTGCGCGGATGACAAGGCCTGGATCTCGTCTAGGGATTTCTTGGTCACCGCCACCAGCCGATCGATTTCCTCGGTCCGCCGTCCGGTGAGAATCTGCTGCTGGACCGATTCGGGCGCAAAGATGCTTCGGTAGAGATCGTGTATCAGCATGAGAAGTGCGCTGCGCCGCAGAAACTGGACCCTGTTCCACTGGCGAAGAACGTCGTCGTTCGGACGACCCGAAAGGTCGAACATATACCATTCCAGATCCCTGAACCGGAGATAGCGCTGCGTGATGTCGACCGGATAGAAGTCATTGATATCAATGAACAGGAGAACTTGATCTGCATCAAGCGTCAGGCCAAGCTTCTTCAGTAGCGAGTACTCTTGATTGAGACTGAACGCGCGGATGCCCATGTTCACGACGCGGTAATGGCACCGATCGCCACGGCTATTCAGTTTCGCCTCAAGCCGCGTCGTCAATAGATCGTCGTAATCCAGACCCTGGCCGTAGATATGCGAGTTCCCTATAGCCAGAATTCGAAATTCGTTATCTACTTTTCGCTCGACTTCAGGCCCTCTGAAACCCAATGAGTTCAACCGAACTTCGATCTCGTAGGTATAGTGAACATCGTTTGGAAGCATGACCCAACCGAGGTCGGGGTCTGCCTTCACGCGGACGAGCGGCATCTTCTCCGGCATCGGGACGCCCTGTGTCGCGCGCACAGCGAATTCCGCAATGACGAGAACCACCAAAGTCGACGCGAGCAACGATATGAGTATTCCCGAGAGTCTCGGCCGCATTGACGCTTTCCTATGGAAACTCAGGGCGCTTATCGAAAAACGGGGACCTTGGGCTGGAGCGACGGCCGAACGGAATTCGCCGAGGCAGGAAGCGAGCGGGACGTCGGCAAAGTGACCTCAGATGCGGTCCGCAAAGGGAGAACCGCAACGGGCGAAATCCGGTCGATGCGGGCGTGAGGTCCATACGATCCGGTCGTTGTCTCCCCATACATTTCTTGTCAAGCGTGCTCTCTCGGAAGTCACTTCCCTAAGCGGCGCTCGCGATATCCGCCTACAGATCGATTTGTTGCCGTCGAGGAGGCATACACGAGCGACTATGGAGCTTCAGTCAAACAGTTGCACAGCGCGGTTCATCAATGAAACTCACGAGAAACGGTCTTCGAATAGACCTTACAGCGCTCAACCCTCGTGATCAAAAGTTGGATCAAAAGTCTAATACTCTTTGAATTCGACTCGCCACCGTGAGATCTCAATGTTACCATTTTCGGGGTCCAATGTGGCCGGACTGGGGAATTTCGAGCCGGAGAAAAAATTGGGCACTGGAGGTGGAGCGCGCGGATGAGCGGAGCTCGCCAAAGCAACCGCCAATTCGGGCTTATGTTCGCAGCCCTATTTGCAATAATCGCTGCGATCGGGTGGTTTGCCTTCGACGCTCGTCTGTATTGGGCGGCGGTGCTGGTCGTATTGTTCGCTGCCCTTGCGCTCATTTGTCCCGAGTTCCTCCTGCCGCTCAACCGCCTGTGGGGTCTGCTGGCGCAGCGATTAGGCCGCGTGAACAACTATTTGCTCCTCGGGATTTTTCTTTACGTCGTGATCTTTCCCACGAGCGTCATCATGCGGATCCTGCGCGTAGACCCGATGGACCGTCGGCTGGAGCCTTCGTCGAATAGCTATTGGCGACCGATTGAGCGCCATGCGACCGCAGAATCGTTCGAAGATATGTTTTGATCGCCGAAAGTCGGCCCAAGCAGTTCTGGAGTCGTGATAGTGAGTGCAAAGTCGACACTATACTTGTTCCACCAGATCTTTCGGTTCATGCATGTGTATCGGAAGTTTTGGCTCGCTCCCATCATTATTGGGTTGGTCGCGACGGGCGGCTTATTGGTTCTGGCAGAAGGCTCTGCCGTGGCGCCGTTTATCTATGCGCTATTTTGATGGTCACCTGCTGCCCCAATGAATGTCCTGGGAATCTCAGCGTTTTATCACGACAGTGCGGCTAGCCTTGTCCGCGACGGTGTGGTGGTCGCCGCCGCTCAGCAAGAACGGTTTTCACGCAAAAAGCACGATTCAGGCTTTCCAGCCGCGGCGGCGGCTTGCTGTTTGGAAGAGGGCGGCTTGACCCTTGATCAGATCGACTACGTCGGCTTCTACGACAAGCCGCTTCTCACCTTTGACCGGCTGATTGAGACCTATCTCGCATTTGCGCCCGCTGGCCTACATTCTTTCGTCAAGTCCATCCCCTTGTGGGTCAAGGAAAAGGTGCTCCAGAAATCGGTCATCGTGAAGGAGCTCAACGCTCTCGGCCGGGGCGTCATCTCCGACGAACAGGTGTTGTTCGGCTTTCATCACCACTCCCACGCGGCGAGTGCTTTCTACCCCTCTCCCTTCGACGAGGCGGCGATTCTCGTCGTGGACGGTGTTGGGGAGTGGGCGACGACATCGATGGGAGTCGGCTCGGGCTCTCGCGTAGAGCTCTTCAAGGAGATCCGCTTTCCGCATTCTCTCGGCCTGTTGTACGCCGCGTTCACCTACTACCTGGGCTTCAAGGTCAATGACGGCGAATACAAGGTCATGGGCTTGGCGCCCTATGGCGAGCCGAGGTTCGCCGATCTCATCCGCGACAACTTGATCGACGTGAAGCAGGATGGCTCCTTCCGTTTGAACATGGAGTACTTCAACTACTGCACCGGTTTGAC
>JAKSDN010000209.1 GCA_022360075.1 Kiloniellales bacterium
AGATCCATGAAGAGGTTCAGGACCTGGGCCTGAATCGAGACGTCGAGCGCGGCGATCGCCTCGTCGCAGACCAGGAACACGGGCCGCACGGCCAGCGCGCGGGCGATGCCGATGCGCTGACGCTGGCCGCCGGAGAATTGGTGCGGATAGCGCTGGCGATACTCCGGGTCGAGGCCGACCCGGCGCATCATCTCCTCGATGTAGCCCGGCAGTTCGGCGCGCGAGACGATGCCGTGGACCAGGGGGGCCTCGCCGATGATCTCCTCGACCTTGAGGCGCGGGTTGAGGGAGGCGAAGGGGTCCTGAAAGATCATCTGGGTCTGCAGCGCCACCGCCTGCTGCTCTGCGGGATTCCCGCCGTCGATCGCCTTGCCGCGGAACAGGATCTCGCCTTCGCTGGGTTCGAGAATGCCGGCGATCATGCGCCCGATGGTCGACTTGCCGCAGCCCGACTCGCCGACCAGGCCGACCACTTCGCCTTCCTCGACCGTGAGATTGACGCCATCGACCGCGTGGACGACCTCCTCCTCCACCTTGACGCCCAGCCGGCGCGCGATCTTCGCCGCCAGGTCGAGGCGCTTGACGAAGCGCTTGCTCAGGGCCCGGGTCTCGACCAGCGCCGTCATGTCAGGGCCGCCTCATGCGGATGGAAGCAGCGCACCTCGCGGCCCGGCGCCGGCCGCTCCAGCTCGGGCGCCACGCCGCAGGCGCCGTCGGCCCGCGGACAGCGCGTGCGAAAGGCGCAGCCGCCCGGCAGGTTGATCAGCGAGGGCGTCATGCCCGGGATCTGCGCCAGACGCTGGCCACGCCGGTTGTGGCTCGGCACCGAGCCGAGCAGGCCCGCCGTGTAGGGGTGCAGGGGCCGGTCCAGCACGTCGTCGATCGGTCCACTCTCGACGATCCGTCCGGCGTACATCACGCAGATCTTCTGCGCCAAGCCTGCGACCACCGCCAGGTCGTGGGTGATCCAGATCAGCGCGGTGCCGGTCTGGCGGCAGAGCTTCTGGACCTCGTGCAGGA
>JAKSDN010001070.1 GCA_022360075.1 Kiloniellales bacterium
CTTGGCGCGCGGTCGGCGTGCTCGACCGCGCCCTGGGCCTGACGGGTCAGTATCCCTATGCCGCCGCGCCCGCGGCGATCCTGGCCTGGCTCAAGGCCCACCGGCCCGACGACTATGCTCGGATCGGCTGGGTTCTGTCCTGCAAGGACTGGCTGCGCTTTCGCCTGACCGGCCGGATCGCCACCGACATCACCGAGGCCAGCGTTTCCTTCACCAACGTGCGCAGCCAGGACTACAGCGAGGCCGCGCTGCGGCTCTTTGGGCTCGAAGCGATCGCTGCCGCCCTGCCGGAGGCCCACGGGCCGCACGAGATCGTCGGCGCGGTGAGCGCGGTCGCGGCCGAGGCGACCGGATTGGCCGCCGGCACGCCGGTGGCGACGGGGCTTCACGACGTCACGGCCTCGGCCGTCGGCATGGGCGTGGTTCATCCCGGCCAGCTTTCGATCATCGCCGGCACCTTCAGCATCAACGAGGTGCTCTCGGCCGAGCCGAAGGCGAGCACCGACTGGTGCTGCCGCAACGGCCTGCACCGCGGCCAGTGGATGAACATGGCGCTGTCGCCGGCCTCCAGCGCCAATATCGACTGGTTTCTCAAGGTCTGCTGCCGGGACGCGGTCGAGGCGGCCGAGCGCGAGGGCGGCTCGCCCTTCGATCGCTTGGAGCCGGAGATCGAGCAGGCCTTCGCCGGCGACAGCCAAATCGTCTATCACCCTTTCCTCTACGGCTCGCCGCACGGCGACGATGCCTGGGCCGCTTTCCTCGGGCTGCAGGGCTGGCACGGGCGAGGCCATCTGCTGCGCGCGATCTTCGAGGGCGTGGTCTTCAATCACCGCTACCACGTCGAGGCCCTGAAGGCGGCCTTCCCCTGCGCGCGGGCGCGCCTGAGCGGCGGCAGCGCGCGCAGCCCGCGGATCTGCCAGCTCTTCAGCGATGCCCTCGGCCTCGAGATCGAGGTGGTCGAGATCGAGGAGACCGGCGCCCTCGGCGCGGCGCTCTGCGGCGCGGTCGGTGTCGGCCTCTTCGACAGCCTGGAAACGGCGGTTACCCAGACGGTGGGGCCCACGCGGCGCTTTACACCGAGCTTGGCGGAAGGCGAACGGCTGGAGGCACGCTACGGCCACTACCGGCGGAGCGTCGAGCTGCTCGCGCCGAGCTGGGCCGATCTGCGCGACGGGTGAGGGCCGGCATGTCGCAAACCCTGTCCCGCGACACGACGGCCCTGCACAGCCGGGATGCCTTGATGCAGACGGTTCGGCATCGCGGCCGCTTTCAGGTCCTGATCGTGGGCGCGGGAATCAACGGGCTCGGCACCTTTCGCGATCTCTCGCTGCAGGGCGTCGACTGCCTGATCGTCGACAAGGGCGACTTCTGCTCGGGCGCCAGCGCCGCGCCCTCGCGCATGATTCATGGCGGCCTCAAGTACCTCGAGACGGGGGCGTTCCGGCTGGTCGCCGAGGCGACGCACGAGCGCAATCGGCTGCTCAAGAACGCGGCACACCTGGTCCAGCCCCTGGAGATGGTCATTCCCCTGCATTCGCGCACGGGCGGCTTCCTGCCGGCGCTGCGCCGCTTCTTCGACCGCCGAACGCCGATCCGCACGCGCGGCGCGCTGATCGTCAAGGCGGGACTGGCGCTCTACGACTTCCTCGGGCGCCGCGACCGGGTCTTGCCGCGGCACCGGATGGTCGGCCGCGCCGACGCCCATGCCGCGACGCCGGGACTGGACCCCGCGATCGTCGCCGCCGGCGTCTACTACGACGCCTGGATCACCGCGCCGGAGCGCCTGGCGGTCGAGCTGGCGCTGGACGGTATGGCGGCCAACGGACGAAGCGTCGCGCTGAACTATCTTTCCCTGGTCGGTGCGCGGAACGGCACGATCGAGCTGCGCGACGAGCTCACCGGCGAGGTATTGTCGCTCGAGACTGATCTCGTTGTGAACGCGGCGGGCGCCTGGATCGACACGGCGAACCGCGAGCTCGCCGTGCCGGGCCGCCTGATCGGCGGCACCAAGGGCTCGCATCTGATCCTCGATGCCCCCGAGCTGCACGACCGGCTGGCCGGGCGCATGGTCTATTTCGAATCGCCGGATGGCCGCGTCTGCCTGCTCTTTCCCTATCTCGGCAAGGTGCTCCTCGGCTCGACGGACATTCCGGTCGACGACCCGGACCGCGCGTTCTGCGAGGACGAAGAGATCGACTACATTCTCGCGGCTTGCCGAAGCGTCTTCCCCGAGGTCGCGGTCGCGCGCGAGCAGATCGTCTTCACCTATTGCGGTGTGCGCCCGCTGCCGGCATCGCCGGCCGACGATCCCGGCGCGGTCAGCCGCGACCACTCCATCGCCTTTGCCGAGCCGACCCCGACGCGGCCCTATCTGGTGATGTCTCTGGTCGGCGGCAAGTGGACGACCTTCCGCGCCTTCGCCGAAGAGGCCGCCGATGCCGCCTTGAAGCACCTGGGCGGCGAGCGGCGCGTGTCGACCGCCGAGCTGCCGATCGGCGGCGGCCGCGGCCTGTCGCAGCAGGCGGAGAGCTGGGACGAGATCGAGAAGGTGATCGCCGCGAGCCTTCCTGACGATCACCGGCGCGCCAGCCGGTTGGCCAAGCGCTACGGCAGCCGCGGCGCGGCGGTCGCGCGCTACTGCGCGGGCGGACAGGACCGGCCGCTCCAGACCCTGCCGGACTACTCGTTGCGCGAGATCGAGTTCATCGTCCGCGGCGAGTTGGTCGCGCACCTCCAGGACTTCGTGCTGGGCCGTTCGACCATCGCGATTACCGGACGGCTTCACCGCGAGGCCGCCGAGGAGCTGTCGGAGGTCCTGGCGCGGGTGCTCGGCTGGGACGAAACGCGCAGACGGGCTGAGGTGACGTCGTTGGAAACGGTGATGCGTCAGCGTCACCGCATCGACTTGGACCGTGCGCGCTTGGCGCCGGCATTGGGATAGGCGCGCGATGAAGGGCGAGACTCGGCGGCAGCAGATCATGGACCACCTCATGGAGGTGGGGACGGCGAGCCTGGAGGACTTTGCCGAGCAGTTCGCCGTCAGCCGCATGACCATCCACCGCGATCTCGACCAGCTCGAGCGCGAAGGGCTGCTGCGCAAAGTGCGCGGCGGCGCGACGATCCAGTCGAACGCGCAGTTCGAGAGCGACTTCCGCTATCGCAAGCGTTTGGCCGTCGAGGAGAAGCAGGCCTTGGCCCGCGCCGCTCTCGACAAGATCCAGCCGGGCCAGGCGGTCATCATCGACGACGGCTCGACCACGGGGGGCATCGCCCCGCTGCTGGTCGAACGCCGCCCGCTCACCGTGATCACGAACAACGCCGCCGCCATCGCGACGCTTACCGAGATCGGCGGCATCAAGCTGATCGCCCTCGGCGGCGAGTACAACCGGCGCTTCCACGGCTTTTTCGGCCTCGGCGCGGAGCAGGCTCTGCGCGGCCTGCGCGCCGACCTGGCGTTTCTCTCGACCTCGGCCGTACAGGGGGCGGTGGCCTTCCATCAGGACCAGGAGATCGTCAAGACCAAGCGTGCCATCATGGAGGCGGCGCGCCGCCGCTATCTCCTGGTCGACCACACCAAGTTCGAGCGCACGGCGCTCAACCTGCTTGCCGATCTCACATCGTTCGATGCCGTGGTGACCGGGGAGACGCCGTCAGTGGCGGCCCGCAATGCGCTTAGCCAGGCGGGCGTGATATTGGAAGTCGTCGGTCCCTCCTTCAAGGTTGCCTGACCGGGGCCTTTCGGAGCCGTCCCTCGCCGAGAATCTCACACGGACCAGCGCCTGCGTGTATGATGCCCGGCAATCCGGGCGCGCAGTGGCCGCCGCGAACCGGGATCTTCGCGAAGGGGAGGCTGTGGCATGGAGCATGACGTCAGGCGTTTGACCGAGGACGACGCCGAGGCCTATCGGACGATCCGCTTGGAGGCTCTGGCCCATCATCCGGAAGCCTTCCAGGCGACCTATGAGAGTTCGGCGGAGCTGCCCCTCGATGTCTACACCCAACGTATCCAGCGCTATGCCCTGTTCGGCGGCTTCAGAGGCGACGAGCTCGCCGGCATTGCCGGCTTCTACCCCTTGCGCAACCCCAAGATCCGCCACAAGGGCCTCATGTGGGGCATGTACGTGAAGGAGGAAGCGCGCGGCACCGGCCTGGCCGCGGCCATGATCGAGGCCGTGGTCGAGCACGCGCGTGGCCAGGTCGAGCAGATCCTCCTGTCGGTGATCGTCGACAACGAGCGGGCACGCCGCTTTTACGAGCGCATGGGTTTCGAGGCCTATGGCATGGAGCGCCGGGCCCTCAAGATCGGCGAGCGCTACTACGACGAGGAGTTTCGAGTCCGGTTCCTGACATAAGACGGCGCGCCCTGCGCCCAGAGCCGGGTCACGATAAAGTCACAGGAGTGTGACGGCGGTCACTCGCATGCGCCGCCGCGAAGACCACATCACAGAAAAGCCATAATTCCGTCAGCGCTACCGTGTCTTGGAGGTCACCATGGACGCGAGTACGACGCAGGCCTTTTACGATTCCGGAAAATCACTCTTCGACAAAGGATTCGGCTTGGTTCGGCGGGTCGGCGAGAACCTGACGCACTGGCCTGGAGGGGACTCCGACGAAGTCGATAGCGCTGCCACCGACGTCCCGGCGCGGCCGGAGAGCGAAAAGACCTTTCGCGTCTTCGTTCTCGGCACCTCGGGTTCGGGCAAGACCACGTTTCTCGCCAGCATGTACAAGCGCCTGTCGGTGCAGCACCCCGACGTCGGCTTCTATCTCCATGCCGACGTAGGGCAGGGCAAGATCCTGACCCGGAAGTACCAGCAGCTCGCCGACCCCGAGGAGGATTGGCCCGCCGGCACGTTGCGCAGCGAGGTCTCGGACTGGCGCTTCACCTGCACGCACGTCGGCGAGGGCGGTTCGGTCGATGTCTTCAAGATCAGCTACCTGGACTACGCCGGCGAGTCCTTGACCGAGTCCCTCGATGGCCAGGACTTTGAGCCTGGCTCGGAGGCGCAGAAGGCCGACTCGGTCCTCGTCTTGTTAGACGGCCAGAAGGTGCTGCGCTTCATGGACGGCCGCTCCGGCGGCTATCTCGGCTCACTCGAGCACGATCTGGATTATCTGCTGCCGACGGTACAGAAGTTGCACGCAAAGCCCCTCCACTTCGTCGTCAGCAAGTGGGACGTGGTCGAGGA
>JAKSDN010000378.1 GCA_022360075.1 Kiloniellales bacterium
ATGGTGTCGTCGTTCGGCCCGCAGATGCAGCTCGTCGCCTTCATGAAGAGCACCGGCTCGGCCGGGATCGCCAATCCCGATTCCTTCGCGTGGTCCTCGTAGTTCAAGCCGATTGCGGGAAATTTGCCGATCTTGCCGACACAGGGCCCAAGCCGTGGGGCGCCGTCCACCTTCGGCAGGCCGGTCGGATCGAGCGCGCGCAAACGTTCCAGGGACTCCGGCAGCAGCACGTCGCCGGCAATGTCCTCGACCTCGCCGGAGAGGTCGCGGATCGCACCCTCGGCGTCGAGCAGACCCGGCTTCTCCCGGCCGGGCTCTCCGTAGCGTAGCAGCTTCATGTGAGTCTTCTCCCTCGTGTATTTCTAGCCGACCGGCGTGGGCACTTTGTCGCCGGCGAAGTGGGCGCGCAGGTTCTCCAGCACCAGATCGCCCATGGCGCGCCGGGTCTCGTTCGTGCCGCTGCCCTGGTGCGGGCTCAGCACGACGTTGTCCATCGACAGCAGCGCCTCGGGCACGCGCGGCTCGTCGGCGAAGACGTCGAGGCCCGCCGCACCCAGCTTGCCGTCCTGAAGCGCCGCGACCAGGGCCGGCTCGTCGACCACCGAGCCGCGCGCGACATTGATCAACGTGCCCTCCGGGCCCAGCGCCTCAAGTACCTCTTGGTTGACGATGTTGCGCGTCGCCGCGCCGCCGGGGCAGATCACGATCAGGAAGTCGCAGGCCGCGGCCATCTCGCGCAGATCGGCGAAGTACTCGTAATCGCAGTCGGCCTGCATGTTGCGGCCGTGGTAGGCGATCTCGCAGCCGAAGACCTCGGCCTTGACCCCGATCAGGCGCCCGATCCGGCCGAGCCCCAGGATGCCCAGCCTGCGGCCGTGGATGGCCCGGGTCAGCGGCATAGCACCCTTCAGCCAGAGGCCGTCACGCACGTAGCGATCGCCCACGCAGATCTGCCGCGAGGTGGCCAGCATCAGCGCGATCGCCAGGTTGGCGACATCCTCGTTCAGCACGTTGGGCGTGTTGGTGACGATCACCTCGCGGTCGGCGGCGTGTTTCAAGTCGATCGCGTCCACGCCCACGCCGTAGCAGCCGATGATCTCCAGCTTCGGCAGCGCGTCCATCAAGGCGGCGCTGGCCCCGCGATGGCCATCGGTGCCGATCGCGCGCACGTTACGGCCGACTTGTCGGAGAAAGGCCTCGCGATCCTCGGCCTCCCAGAGCCGATGAACTTTGTAGTCGCGCTCCAGGGTCTCCATGACGTGGGGCATCATGGGACCGACCACCAGGATTTCAGGCTGCACGCAGACCTCCCAAGTGTTGCAGGCCGGCTCTTGTGTGAAATTGGCCGCGCGCAGCGCGCTTGCGGCCATGGCCGGGTGGAAAAGCCATCAATATCACCGCGTCCTTGCCGAACCAAGGCGCCAAGACGATTATGCCGGCAAAAGAGCGTGAGGGAGAACTGAGGGCATGCGCATCGAGCTCGACAGCGCGCGCTGTCTGCCGGAGGACCATTCGCAAGCGCTGCTGATCGGCCGCGCCTGGCTGCCGGGAACGGTGTCGGGACCGGCGGTCGTCGGCCTGCTCGGTGATCAGGTGGTCGATCTCTCGGCGGTGGTGCCGACGATCACCCATCTGATCCAGAGCACCGAGCCGGCGATGCGCGCGCGCGAGGCCGCCGCCGAGGCGCCGGCGATCGGAACGGTGGCCGAGGTTCTGGCCAACAGTGCGGCGGAGGGCCGTGACGAGGCCAAGCCCTCTTTCCTCGCGCCCTGCGACCTTCAGGCCCTGAAGGCCTGCGGCGTGACTTTCGTCAAGTCGATGCTGGAGCGGGTGATCGAGGAGCAGGCCAAGGGCGATCCGAGCGCGGCCGAGAGCATCCGCCAGACCATCGTCGCCGAGATCGGCACGGACCTGAGCGCGGTGGTGCCGGGCTCCGAGCCGGCGGCTCGCCTGAAGGAGGCGCTGATCGCCCGGAACCTCTGGTCGCAGTACCTGGAGGTCGGCATCGGGCCGGACGCCGAGGTTTTCACCAAGAGCCAGCCGATGTCGGCGGTAGGGACCGGGGCGGAGATCGGCCTGCACCCGGGCTCGAGCTGGAACAACCCGGAGCCGGAGGTGGTGCTGGTGATCAACGACCGCGGCGAGACGGTCGGCGCCACGCTGGGCAACGACGTCAACCTGCGCGACTTCGAGGGCCGTAGCGCGTTGCTGTTGGGCAAGTCGAAGGACAACAACGGCTCCTGCGCCATCGGTCCCTTCATCCGCCTGTTCGACGAGCGCTTCGGCATCGACGACGTGCGCCGCGCCGAGGTGCTGCTGACGATCGAGGGTGACGACGGCTTCACGTTGTCGGACGTCAGCTCGATGGCGGAGATCAGCCGCGACCCGCTCGATCTCGCGGCCCAGGCCATGGGCGCGGTGCACCAGTATCCCGATGGGCTCATGCTCTTCACCGGCACCATGTTCGCGCCGATCGTGGACCGCGGCGAGCCGGGCCAAGGCTTCACCCACAAGCTCGGCGACCGCGTGACCATCTCGAGCCCCAAGCTCGGCGCCCTTGTCAACCGTGTCGGCTTGAGTGACCGGATTCCGCCGTGGCAGTTCGGGACCGCGGCCTTGATGGAGAACCTGAGCGCGCGCGGCCTCTTGAGCCCGCCGCGCTGACGAGACGAGAAGGGAAGAGCGGATGAAGGTCGTAATCACCGGCGGCTGCGGTTTCATCGGGCAGCGCCTAGGCCAGCGGCTGCTGGAGATCGGCGAGCTCACCGGGCCGGACGGCTCGCAACAGCCGATTGACGAGCTGCTGCTGTTCGACGCCATGCCGGCGCCACCCGGTGGGCTGGCCGAGGACGGGCCGGTCAAGGTGGTGACCGGCGACATCTCCGACCGCGATCTGGTTTTCAGCCTGATCGATCGCGACGACATCTCGGTCTTTCACCTGGCGTCGGTGGTCAGCGGCGGCGGCGAGAAGGACTTCGACCTGGCGATGCGGGTGAACCTGAACGGCGGGCTCAATGTCTTCCAGGGCCTGCGCGAGCGCGCAGGCCAGCCGCGCGTCGTTTTCGCCAGCTCGATCGCCGTCTTCGGCGGCAGCGCGATGCCGAAGACCGTCGGCGACCTGGCCAAGCAGACGCCGCAGACCACCTATGGTGCCACCAAGTCGATCTGCGAGCTGCTGATCAACGACTACAGCCGCAAGGGCTTCCTCGACGGCCGCTCGGCGCGCCTGCCGACCGTGATCATCCGGCCCGGCAAGCCGAACGCGGCGGCCTCCAGCTTCGTCAGTGGGTTGTTCCGCGAGCCGCTGAACGGCGAGCCCTGCATCCTGCCGGTCGAGCCGGATACGGTCATGCCGCTGCTCGGCTACCGCTCGATCGTCGAGGGCTTCGTCAAGCTGCACGAGTTGGACGGCGATGCACTGGGCGACGACCGGGCGGTCAGCCTGCCGAGCCTGACCGTGACCGTGGCCGAAATGATCGAGGCGCTGCGCCGCGTCGCCGGCGACCGTCCGCTGGGCGAGATCAAGATCGAACCCGATCCCTTCATCGAGGCGATCTGCAAGACCTGGCCGCAGGATGCCGCCTACGAGCGCGCCACCGCTCTGGGCCTGCCGCGCGACGGCAGCCTGGACGAGATCGTCGAAGCCTACATCGCGGATTACCTGGAGCCCGCGGCCTAACGAGCGAAACTCTTCGCCGCTACCTTTGCCCGGCCTGCCATGCTAGTACCGACTTTTGCGAGTTCGCGAGCCGCGTTCCGCGACTCACGAGCCGCGAAATCGGTACCGACTCAAAGTTTGGTACTTGGTTGCGCGCTCCGCGCCTGTGGCGCGGAACTTTGCAACCAAGTACTAGGGGAGGGGCGCGGAAGGGCCGGATGGGGAACGCGCGCTTTCGGCAATGACTGACACAAGGGTCTGACGCGCATGTTCGAAAAGGTCGAGGAGCACGCCCTCTTCCCCTCCTTCATCTGGGTCCACGACCTGCCGGCCGCGCGGGCCGCGCAGCTCAATCAGCGCTGGTTTCACGATCTGGACCGCATGACCTCGCCGCGGCCCAAGCTGCCGCCGGGTCAGACCTGGCAGACCGAACAGAACCTGCATCACTTCGCCGAGTTCGCCGAGCTGGTCGAGATGATCAACACGGCCTCGAAATCCGTGCTCGACAAGATGCAGATCGAGTACGACGGCTTCCGGATCACCGCCCTCTGGGCCAACATCAACCCCAAGGGCACGCCCCATCCGCCGCACTTCCACCCCAACAACTTCCTCTCCGGCGTCTACTACGTGGCCGC
>JAKSDN010001286.1 GCA_022360075.1 Kiloniellales bacterium
ACGGCGTGCAGGTCGATCGCGCCGCGCAACTCCTCCTCGTGCAGCTCCGGGCTGAAGCTGGCATCGTGGCGCACGCCGAAGAGCCTAAGAGTCGCGCGCACGATCCACTGCACGGCGAGCGTGACCGGGCTCAGCACCGCGACGCAGACGCGCAGCAGGGGTGCGACGACGAGCGCGACCCGGTCGGCGTTGTGGATCGCGTAGGTCTTGGGCAGCACTTCGGCGAAGATCAGCACCATCAAGGTCATCACGATGGTCGCGTAGGCGACGCCGGCATCGCCGACCAGCCCGATCAGCAGGCTCGTCGCCAGGGCAGAGGCCAGGATGTTGACCAGGTTGTTGCCGAGCAGGATCGAGCCGATCAGACGCTCCTTGCGGTCCAGCAGCCGGTTGACCAGCTCGGCTCTCGCCTCTCCTTGCTGTTCCAGGTTGTGCATGCGCGAGCGCGAGGCCGCGGTGAGCGAGGTCTCGGAGCCCGAGAAGAACGCCGAGAGCACGAGAAGCACCAGGATGGCGCCGATGACGATGGCGTATTCCATTGTCGTTACTGCAAATATCGCCCGGGAGTGGATGGCTCTATGGTACCGGCCTTCGTTTCAGCGCCGCCCGCAACCCGATCAGGCGGCGATGGCGCTGTTCAGCAGCGCGATCACCTCGTCGGGCTCGACGTCGCGCGACAGGAAGGCTTTGCCGATGCCTTTGGTCAGGACGAAGGTGATGCGGCCGTCCTGGACCTTCTTGTCGCGGCGCATGTGCTCCAGCAGCGCTTCGGCGCTCCAGGCCTGCCCGGGGATGGACTCCAGGCCGGTCGGCAGCCCGAGGGCCGCCAGGTGGCGGCGCATCCGCGCGGCCTCCTGCGGGGGGCAGAGCCCGCGCTGCACCGACAGGTCGAAGGCCAGGACCATGCCGATGGCAACCGCCTCGCCGTGCAGCAGCGTATCGCCGTAGCCGAGCTCGGCCTCCAAGGCGTGGCCGAAGGTATGGCCGAGGTTCAGCAGCGCGCGCTTGCCGGTCTCGCGCTCGTCGGCGGCGACCACCTCGGCCTTGAGCCGGCAGGAGGTCAGCACGGCGTGGCGGCGAGCCGCGTGGTCGCCCTCGATGATCGCCGTGCCGTGGCTCTCCAGCCAGGTGAAGAACGCGGGATCGCCGATCAGGCCGTACTTCACGACCTCGGCGTAGCCGGCCAGCAGCTCGCGCCGCGGCAGGGTCGAGAGCACGCCGGTGTCGGCGAGGACC
>JAKSDN010000189.1 GCA_022360075.1 Kiloniellales bacterium
CTATGTCGCCGACAGCGCCTTCTATCCCTATGGCCCAAAGCCTGAGGCCGAACTGATCGCGCGCGTGCCGGTGTTGCTGGCCGGTCTCTGCGCCGAGCACCGGCCCGATCTTGTGGTGATCGCCTGCAACACGGCGAGCACCGTGGTGCTGCCAGCGACCCGCACGGCGCTTTCGGTTCCCGTGGTCGGCTGCGTGCCGGCGATCAAGCCCGCCGCGCGGCTCAGCAAGACGCGCTGCATCGGGCTCCTGGGCACGCCTGGGACGGTCCGGCGGCACTACACCGACGCGCTGATCCGCGACTTCGCCGCCGACTGTCAGGTCGTCCGCCACGGTAGCGCCGATCTGGTCGACTTGGCCGAGCGCAAGCTGGCCGGCGAGACGGTTTCGGTCGCGGCCGTGGCCGCGACGATCGCGCCGCTGTTCGAGGGGCCGGTCCTACCGGACGTCGTGGTCCTGGCTTGCACGCACTTTCCTTTGCTGCGAGACGATTTGAAGGCTGCGGCGCCGGTGCCCGTGGCATGGGTCGACTCAGGCGAAGCGATCGCGCGCCGCGTGGCAACGCTTCTGGCCTCGGTGCCCCGGCGGACGGCGCCGCCCCCCGACCGCGCCTTTGTCACCGCGCCCGAGGGATTGGCGCGTTTGGGCGCCTGCCTGCGGGCGCGCGGCTTGGCGCCAATCGAGGCCGGCGCGACCCTCCGGCTCTCCGCCTCGGCCTGAGGGCGCGGATCCAACACCTTTCCCGGCCCCGGCGGTCCGGTGGACAGTGCCGGGGCGGGGCGGTACAACCGCGGCAGGCCGGCGGCGGCGCATTCGGCCGGGCCCGGAGCGGCGTTTTGGAATCGCTCCATGTTGTGTTCCAAGCGCCTGAGCCATAGATAAGAACCATGACCAACGCCAACGACGTCCGCGCGACCTTCCTGGACTACTTCGCCCGCCACGGCCACGCGGTGGTGGACTCATCGCCGCTCGTGCCGCGCAACGATCCGACGCTGCTGTTCACCAGCGCCGGCATGGCGCAGTTCAAGAACGTCTTCACCGGCAACGAGAAGCGCGACTACCGGCGCGCCGTGACGGCGCAGAAGTGCCTGCGCGCCGGCGGCAAGCACAACGATCTCGAGAACGTCGGCTACACCGCCCGGCACAACACCTTCTTCGAGATGCTCGGCAACTTCTCCTTCGGTGACTACTTCAAGGAGCTGGCGATCGAGCTCGCCTGGAACTTGGTCACCAAGGAGTACGGCCTGCCGGCCGAGAAGCTGCTGGCGACGGTCTACGCCGAGGACGACGATGCCTTCGATCTCTGGCACAAGATCGCCGGCCTGCCGGAAGACAAGATCATCCGCATCCCGACCTCGGACAACTTCTGGTCCATGGGCGATACCGGTCCCTGCGGTCCCTGCGCCGAGATCTTCTACGACCACGGCCCGCACATTCCCGGCGGCCCGCCCGGCAGCCCGGACGAGGACGGCGACCGCTTCATCGAGATCTGGAACCTGGTCTTCATGCAGTACGAGCAGGTCACGCCGGACGAGCGCGTCGACCTGCCGCGGCCCTCGATCGACACCGGCATGGGCCTTGAGCGCATCACCGCGGTCCTGCAGGGCACCCACGACAGCTATGACACGAATCTCTTCCGCGGCATCATCGAGGCCTCGGCCGAGGGTTCGAACACGGCGCCGGACGGCGCGCATGCGGTCTCGCACCGGGTGATCGCCGACCATCTGCGCGCCAGCGCCTTCCTCATTGCCGACGGCGTGCTGCCCTCGAACGAGGGACGCGGCTACGTCCTGCGCCGGATCATGCGCCGCGCCATGCGCCACGTGCATCTGCTCGGCGTCAAGGAGCCGATGCTCTTCGGCCTGGTGCCGACCCTGGTCGGCCTCATGGGCCAGCACTACGGCGAGCTGCGCCGCGCGGAGGCCTTGATCACCGAGACCCTGAAGCTCGAGGAAGGCCGCTTCGCCCAGACCCTCGACCGCGGCATGAAGGTGCTGGACGAGGAGATCGGCAAGCTCGGCACGGGGGGCACGCTGCCCGGCGACGTCGCCTTCAAGCTCTACGACACCTACGGCTTTCCGCTCGACCTGACCCAGGACATCCTGCGCGGCCAGAAGCTCGCCGTCGACACCGCCGGTTTCGAAGCGGCCATGGAGGCGCAGCGCGCGGCCGCGCGGGCGGCTTGGGCAGGCTCCGGCGAGGCGGCCACCGAGGGCCTTTGGTTCGAGCTGCGCGAGCGCCTGGGCGCGACCGAGTTCCTGGGCTACGACGCCGAAGTGGCCGAGGGCGAGGTGCTCGCCATCGTCGCGCGCGGCGAGGGGAGCGAAGACGAGGTCGAGGCGGCCGAGGCCGGGCAGGCGGTCGCGGTGGTGGTCAACCAGACTCCCTTCTACGGCGAGTCCGGCGGCCAGATGGGCGACTCCGGCATCCTCTTCACTGCCGAGGGCACCGAGGTCGCGGTCGCCGACACCCAGAAGAAGCTGGGCGACCTGCACGTCCATCTCGGCCAGGTGACCAAGGGCAAGCTCGCGGTTGGCCAGGCCGTGGAGCTGCGCATCGATGCCGCGCGCCGCGCCGGCCTGCGCGCGCATCACTCCGCGACCCATCTGCTGCACGAGGCGCTGCGCCGGCGCCTGGGCGATCACGTGGTCCAGAAGGGCTCGCTGGTCGCACCGGACCGCCTGCGCTTCGACATCTCGCACCCCAAGCCGATGAGCGAGGAAGACCTGCGCGCGGTCGAGGCCATGGTCAACGACCGGGTCCGCGCCAATGCCGAGGTCGTCACCCGTTTCATGACTCCCGACGAGGCGGTCGAGGCCGGCGCGCTGGCGCTGTTCGGCGAGAAGTACGGCGAAGAGGTGCGCGTCGTTTCCATGGGCGGGCAGGAGCCCGCCAAGCGCGACGGCATGGGCCACTTCTCGACCGAGCTTTGCGGCGGCACCCACGTCCGCCGCACCGGCGACATCGGCTTCTTCAAGATCACCGGCGAATCGGCCCTCGCCGCCGGCGTGCGCCGGGTCGAGGCCCTGGCCGGCGAGGCGGCGGCGGCGCACAGCGCGGAGCAGAATGCGCTGCTGTCGCGCGCGGCCACCGCGATCAAGGCGGCGCCGAGCGACCTGCCGGAGCGGGTGCAGAGCCTGCTCGAGGAGCGCAAGCGGCTCGAGCGCGAGCTGGGCGAGCTGCGCCGCAAGCTCGCGACATCGGGCGGCAACGGCGCCGCGGCGGCCCCGGCCGCGCGCGAGGTCGGCGGCACCAAGTTCACCTCGCGGCTTCTCTCCGACGTGCCGGCGAAGGACCTGAAACCGATGGCCGACGAGCTGAAGAAGCAGGTCGGTTCGGGCGTCGTCGCGCTGGTCGCGGTGAACGAGGGCCGGGCCTCCCTGGTGGTCGGCGTCACCGGCGATCTGACCGACCGGCTCTCGGCAATCGACCTGGTGCGCGCCGGCTCCCAGGCGGTCGGCGGCAAGGGCGGCGGCGGCCGACCCGACATGGCCCAGGCCGGCGGTCCCGACGGCGCGGCGGCTCAGGCGGCGCTCACCGCCATCGAGGGCGCGCTGGCCCGCGCCGCGAGCGTCTGAAGGGTCCGCAAGGCGGCGCCGAAACTCCGGCTCCGTTGCTCGCCGAGGGCATGCCAAAGCACGCGGACCGGGTGTCGCCGGCCGATCGTTTCGGACCTGTTTCGTGAATTGACTTCAACTAGATAGCGTGCCTAGCTAGGTATCGGTGTTCATCCGACACCTGACGTGATACGGCAGGGACGCAACCATAACAATCACGCTTAAAAGGGAGATTATCGTTGAAACGCACAGCATTGATGGCAGGCGTTGCCGTTGCCGCGGCGCTCGCCTTCGGCGCGACGCTCGGAACCACCGGCGGCGCGGCCGAGGCCAAGACTCTTGTCTACTGCTCCGAGGGTAGCCCCGAGGGCTTCAACCCCGCGCTCTACACCGCCGGCACGACCTTCGACGCCGGCTCGCGGCAGGTCTTCAACCGGCTGGTCGAGTTCGAACGCGGTACGACCAAGATCGTGCCGGCCCTGGCCGAGAGCTGGGAGGTCTCGGACGATGGGTTGGAGTACACCTTCAACCTGCGCAAGGGCGTCAAGTTCCACACGACCAAGGGCTTTACGCCGAGCCGCGACTTCAACGCCGATGACGTGATCTTCAGCTTCGAGCGCCAGCTTCAGCCCGATCACGCCTTTCACAAGGTCTCCGGTGGTGCTTACGAGTACTTCAACGGCATGGGCATGCCCGATCTCTTGAAGTCGATCGACCGTCTCGGCGACTACAAGGTCAAGTTCGTGCTGAGCAAGCCCGAGGCGCCCTTCATCGCCAACCTGGGCATGGACTTCGCTTCGATCCATTCCGCCGAGTACGCCGAGGCCATGAGCGGCGCCGGCTCGCCCGAGAAGCTCGACCTGGATCCGGTCGGCACCGGGCCGTTCCAGCTCGTCGCCTATCAGAAGGACGCGGTGATCCGCTACAAGGCCCATCCCGACTACTGGGCCGGCAAGGCGCCGCTGGACAATCTGATCTTCGCGATTACGCCCGATCCCTCGGTGCGCTATCAGAAGCTCAGGGCCGGCGAATGCCATGTCATGCCCTACCCGAATCCGGCCGATCTCGAGGCCATGGCGGCCGATCCGCAGATCAACCTGCTCGAGCAGGAAGGCCTGAACGTGGGCTACCTCGCCTTCAACACCGAGAAGAAGCCCTACGACGATAAGCGCGTGCGCAAAGCGCTCAACATGGCGATCAACAAGCAGGCGATCATCGACGTGGTCTTCCAGGGCGCCGGCAAAGCGGCCAAGAACCCGATCCCGCCGACGATCTGGTCCTACAACGACGCCACCACGGACTATCCC
>JAKSDN010001273.1 GCA_022360075.1 Kiloniellales bacterium
ATGGCATTAAGAAATATCCTCATCCTGAGGAGCCCGCCTTGGCGGGCGTCTCGAAGGACGCACGATTGCATTCCAGCCACACGTCAATTTTTTCACAAGCTCTGAGGAGCCCCGAAGGGGCGTCTCGAAGCACGCACTTCGGCGCGCAACCAACGCCCGGTTTTTCGTCCCAGAAACAAGAAAGCCGCCGGCGACACCGGCGGCTAAACCTTTGATTTAAATGGTCGGAGCGATAGGATTTGAACCTACGACCCCTTGACCCCCAGTCAAGTGCGCTACCAGGCTGCGCCACGCTCCGACCGCCCCGGGACCGGCGGGCGGTCGCGGGATGTCGATTTATATACAAAGCAGGCGGGGGCGAGACAATGCCCTAGCCGCGCCGCCGCCGCCACGGCGCCGCCCCATGGCTGCAACGGCGTTCAGCCGCCGCTGCGGCGCAGGAGCGCGCGCATCTCCTGCAGCTCGCCGAGCAGGCCCTCGAGCGTGTCGCGTTGCTGCGGTGAAAGACCACCCCGCGATGGGACGGGCTCGACCGGCGCGTTGGCGGGTGTCGGCTCGACTGCGGGGCTTGGCGCCTCCTCGGCCTTGAGGCCGCCCTCGCGCAGCAGGCGCTGCACGCCCTTGATGGTGTAGCCCTCGGCGTAGAGGAGGTCGCGGATGCGGCGCAGGAGGTCGATGTCCTCGGGCCGGTAATAGCGCCGCCCGCCAGCCCGCTTGAGCGGCCGGACTTGCGTGAACTTGGTTTCCCAGAATCGAAGGACGTGTTGCGGGACGTTGAGTTCGTCCGAGACTTCGCTGATGGTCCGGAAGGCTGCCGCCGATTTACCGCCGGCCCGGAGTGCTGGCATCGTTGCTCCCATTCGACCTGCCCGCTGCCCGCCGCTCGGCCACCCCCCGGCCGCGGCGCCAGGCTGGCGGCGCATCACTCGCCAGAGCCGCCGAGAAGCCGCCCGTTGATCCGATTCTTCAATACGTGCGAAGCGCGGAACACCAGGACGCGCCGCGGCAGAATCGGCACCTCCTCGCCGGTCTTCGGGTTGCGGCCGACGCGCTCGCCCTTCTGACGCACGGAGAAACTGCCGAACGACGAGATCTTCACCATCTCGCCGCGCACCAGCGCACCGGAGATCTCGCCGAGCACGGACTCCACCAGCTCCGCGGACTCGTTCCGGGAGAGTCCGACTTCCTGGTAAACCGCTTCGCTGAGGTCCGCACGGGTAACTGTCTGCCCGCTCATGAGCCCCCCTTCCCTGACGGGTTTTTCAAGACGTTAGCCTATGCACCCCCGCGTGGTCAAACAATCAAGCAACGACGGTCGCTTGGCCAGCATCGTTCATGTAACGGATTGGGGAGACCACGACCGGCGCGGGGATTACCAGCGGATCAGCGCCGAGCCCCAGGTAAAGCCGCCGCCCATGGCCTCCATGAGGATCAAGTCGCCCTGCTGGATGCGGCCGTCGTGCACGGCCTCGCAGAGCGCCAGCGGGATCGAGGCGGCCGAGGTGTTGGCGTGGCGCGAGACCGTCACCACGACCCGGTCCTGGGGCAGGTTCAGGCGCTTGGCCATGGCCTCGATGATGCGCAGGTTGGCCTGATGCGGCACCAGCCAGTCGATGTCGCCAGGGGTCAGGCCATTGGTCTCGAGCGCGGTATCGATGGCCTCGGCCATGCGCACGACGGCATGGCGGAAGACCTCGCGGCCGTCCATGCGCAGATGCCCGGTGGTCCGCGTCGAGCCCGGCCCGCCGTCGACGTAGAGCGCGTCGTGGTGCCGGCCGTCGGAATAGACGTGGGTCGAAAGAATGCCCGGGTCCGTCGCCGCGCCGTTGCCGTCGAAGGCGCCGAGCACCACCGCGCCCGCGCCGTCGCCGAACAGCACGCAGGTGCCCCGGTCCTCCCAATCCAAGATGCGCGAGAAGGTCTCGGCTCCGACCACGAGCACGTTGCGCGCTTGGCCGCTGCGCACGAAGGCATCGGCGACCGACAGGCCGTAGACGAAGCCGGAGCAGACCGCCTGGACGTCGAAGGCAGCACCACTCTCCATGCCGAGCCGGGCCTGGATTCGGGTGGCGGTGGACGGGAAGGTCTCGTCCGGCGTGCTCGTGGCGCAGACGATCAGGTCGAGGTCGCGCGCCTTCAGGCCGGCGTGGTCCAAAGCCTCCCGCGCCGCCGCGACACCGAGATCCGAGGTGAACTCCTGCTCGCCGGCGACGCGGCGCTCCTTGATGCCGGTGCGTTTCTGGATCCATGCGTCGGAGGTGTCGACGATCTCGGCGAGCTCGTCGTTGGTCATCACCCGCGACGGCAGATAGGCGCCGCAACCGAGAACCCGCGCGCGCTTGGCCATCAGACGGCCGCCGCCCGGTTTTTCGGCGCGCCGGCGCTCGCCAAGGCCGCCTCGGTGCGGATCTGATCGATGAAGCCGTGCTTGACCATGTCCACGGCCACCCCGATTGCATTGGCGAAGCCCATCGCGTCGGTGCCGCCGTGGCTCTTCACCACGATCCCGTTCAAGCCGATAAACATGGCTCCGTTATAACGCCTCGGGTCGATTCGCTGGCGCAGCTTGCGCAGCGCCTGCCGCGCCAGGATATAGCCCACGCTCGCCAGCAGCGAGCTGCGGAAGCTGCGCCGAATGTACTCGTTCACCAGGCTCGCCGTGCCCTCGGCGGTCTTGAGTGCGATGTTGCCGGTGAAGCCGTCGGTCACCACTACGTCGACCGAGCCCTTGCCGATGTCGTCGCCCTCGACGAAGCCGACGAAGCGCCCCGGCAGCTCGGCCTGGCGCAGAATGGCGCTCGCCTCGTGCAGCGACTCGTGGCCCTTGATCTCCTCGGAGCCGACGTTGAGCAGCCCGAAGGTCGGATTGAGCACGCCCAGCACCGTGCGCGCGCAGGCCGTGCCCATGACGGCGAAGTCTACCAGGTTGCGGGCATCGCACTGGACGTTGGCGCCCAGGTCGAGCATGACCGTCTCGCCGCGCATGGTCGGGAAGTAAGAAGCGATCGCCGGCCGGTCGATCCCGGGCAGGGTCTTGAGCACGAACTTCGCCATGCCCATCAGGGCGCCGGTGTTGCCGGCGGAGACCACGGCATGGGCGCGGCCGTCGGCGACGGCGTCGATCGCATGGCGCATGGAGCTGTTGCGGCCGCCGCGGATGGCCACGGAGGGCCGGTCGTCGGACTTCACCACGTCGTCGCTGTTCACGATCGTCGTGACCTCGCGCAGCTTCGAGGCCTTGCGCAACAGCGCATCGATCTCGCCCTCGCGCCCGAACAGCAGGAAGTCCACCTCCGGGTAGCGCTGGCGGGCGATGCTCGCTCCTTTGACGATGATCCGCGGCGCCTTGTCGCCGCCCATGGCGTCCAGGGCTATGGTCAGGCGGCTGGTCAAATCAGCATGTGCCGAAGCCATCGTGACGGGCACGGCCGCGCGGGCGGCCGCGGGCACGGTCAGACGGCCTCGATCTCCACCACCTCTTTACCATTGTAATAGCCACAGGAAGCGCAGAGATGGTGGGGCCGCTTCAGCTCGCCGCAATTGGGGCACTCGACGTAGGCGCCCGGCTTGAGCGCGTCGTGGGCCCGGCGCATGTCGCGCCTCGACCGTGATATCTTCTTCTTGGGAACCGCCATATTTTTTGCCTCTTACCACCGATTCGGCGTCAAGAACGCCGCTTCTTAGCCAAATTACCAGGCTGCGGCAAGTCTGACCGAGTCGCTTGGCCGAACCGGTCAATACCTACCACAGATTGCGCGATTCGCTTCAGCTATCGCGCTTCAACCGTTCCAGGACGGCGAAGGGGCTCCGCGCCTCCCCGCCTTCGCTCTCGCCCCAGCCTTCGCGCTCGAGCTGCGCCCCCGCAGCCCGTGGGAAGGGCTCGACGGCCACGCTGAGCTGCTGCACGACCGCCTCGCCGACATCGATTCCCTCGGCGCCGACCGGCTCGGGCGGCTCTTCCTCGTCGTGCCGGAAGACCACCTCCGACTCCTCCAACGGCCCGGAACCATCGAGCGTGTAGAGCACCGCAAAGCGCTCGTCGACCTGCTCGCGAACCGGCTCCAGGGTCACCACGCAGGCCTGGACGACCGCCGCCCGCAGATGACCGGAAAGCTCGACGAGCGAGCCCTTGCCCTTTCGGCGCAGCCTGACCTCGGCCTCGAGTGAGCCGAGGGAGAGCCAGCCGAAGCGGGCGGCCAGCGCCTCCCGCTCCGCGTCGTTCGCCGAGATACTCAGCGTCACATCCCGACCGCCGAGGCGATGGCGCGGGACCAAACGCGAGAACTCGGCCGGCGGGACCTCGTCCTCGGCCATGAGCTCAGGCACCAACTGGCTGCGCGAAGCCGCGCAAACTACGCAAAGC
>JAKSDN010001041.1 GCA_022360075.1 Kiloniellales bacterium
AGGATGGAACGATGAGGACAGCCGGGTTTTCCAGACTTACGGCGACCTATTCGTTCCCGAGCGGGAGCTTCAGATCGCGACGGTCTGCGATCTCATCCCGCCTAGCGATAGCGGCTGCGATATCGTCGAGCTCTGCTGCGGGGAGGGGCTGCTCACCCGCGCGCTGCTGGACCGCTTCCCTCGAGCGCGGGTGGTTGCCTTCGACGGCTCCGAGATCATGCGGGACTCCACGCGCCGGAGGGCTGGAGACCAGGCCACTCGGCTGGAGACACGGGGATTCGATCTGGCCGCTTCCTCATGGCGCCGCTTCGATCGGCCTCTACATGCGGTGGTCTCATCGCTGGCGGTCCATCACCTCGACGGCAACGGCAAGCGGCAGCTCTACGCGGACATGACCCAGGCCCTGGCCCCCGGCGGCGCCCTCGTGATCGCCGATCTGATCGCACCGGCCGAAGCCTTGGCCAAGGACTATGCCGCGCGCACCTGGGACCAAGAAGTCGTTCGGCGAGCGGCGGAACGCGCGGCCGGCGCGGAGGCTTTCACGCGCTTTCGGGAATTGCGCTGGAATCTCTTCGCCGATCCGGACCCGGATCCCATGGATCAGCCCTCAAACCTCTTGGAACAGCTCGTCTGGATGCGCGAGGCTGGGCTGGTGGCGGTCGATACCTACTGGATGAAGGCCGGACACGCGATCTTCGGCGGCAAGAAGCCGCGAGCCTAATCCCCCGCCTCGACGGGCTGGCTCACCTCGTCGGCGGTGACCGTCTTGCCCGGTGCCGCGATGACGTAGTCGGCGACCGGCTGGCCGCCGATGATATGCTCTTGGAGGATCCGCTCAATGACCGCTGGTGTCGCCCCCCGGTACCAGACGCCATCCGGCCAGACCACGGCGATCGGGCCGCTGCCGCAGACCCGCAGGCAGTCGACCTTGCTGCGATAGACGACCCTGTCGCCCTGGGCCAGACCCAGCTCGCGCACGCGTCTCTTGAGGTAGGCCCAGCTTTCGGCCGAGTCCTCGCGATGACTGCATTTGGGCTTGGACTGCTCCGCGCAAAGAAAGATGTGGCGCTCGATCTTCCCCAGGCCGAGAAGCCCGACTTGGCCGGCGAGGAACTTGGGATCGTTGTTGATCGTCACAGCTCGCGGTCCGCTCCATCGCGTTGCCCCGTTGTCGTCGCGCCGTTCGGGGCGGATATCACTGCGTTTGATGTGGCGCTGAGGCCGGCCAAATCAACCACCCCCGCCGTAGCGGGCGGGTGCGGAACGTGGTGTAGCGCCGGACTTCGAGATGCGGCTAGAAGAGCTGCTCGCCGAAGGTGGGGATCACGGTCGAGGCCTGCTCCGGCGGCGCGATTTCCATGGCGTCTAGAAGCTGGCCGGTCAGCGCGAGGATCCGGTAGGACGCGAGCTCGACGTTGGTCTGCGACGTGACGAGCTGACCCTTGGCGACGAAGAGCTCGTTCTCGGCGTCCAGCACGTCGAGCAGCGTGCGCTGGCCGACCTCGAACTGCTGGCGATAGGCGTCGCGCGTCTCGGTCTGGAACTGGACGTCGCGCGTGTATTCCTCGATTTGCCGGCTGTTGGCCTCAAGCGCGGACCAGGAGCGGCGCATCTCTTCCTCGGCCTCGAGCAG
>JAKSDN010000871.1 GCA_022360075.1 Kiloniellales bacterium
AACCGTCCGGTGAACCACGGTGAGCGGTCGAGCTCCTCGTTAAAAGTCCTGGAGAAGTGTTCGAAGCTCATGGACCGGTGTTGGGGCCTGTCGCTTCCAGTCGGCTACCGCGGAGGCTGAACTGATTGCCGCACGTGCCCTCGTTGGCGATGGGCGGCGAAGCTCTAAAGGTGCCGGGGCCCGTGTTCAGGCCTCCAGGCCGGCGATGCCTGCCATGTTGAGCTGTACCGTGCCATCTACCTCGGCGACATGCCATTCAGCGGTTTCGAGCGCTGTCCCGAAATCCACCCGTTGCGACAGTCAGCGATATCGCCCTCTGGACTTTATAAATCTATCATATATAAGATAGGTTCTTTTCTTGGCGAATCAACGTTCAAAAGCACAACGGGAGAGATGGCCGCGATGTCAATTGTCAATCGGGACGAGGAGATGGAGGCGCTCCAAGAGTCGGCGCTCGATCACCTGTGGCTGCCATTCAGCCAGATGAACCAGTTCCTCGAAGATCCTGACGACTTGACCATCTTCGTAGAGGGCGAGGGTTGCTGGCTGACAGACAGCCGGGGCGCCAGGATCTTCGACATGATGTCCGGCATGTGGCTCAAGGCGATCGGCTACGGACGCAAAGAGATCGCCGAGGCCGTCTATCAGGCGATGCAAGGCATCACCTACAACCCCTGGGGCGCCACCAGCCGAAACACAATCGAGCTCTCCGCAAAGCTGGCGAGCCTGGCCCCTGACAAAGGCTCGAGAGTTTTCCTGGCGAGCGGTGGGTCCGAGGCCAACGAGACCGCCGTCAAGATGGCGAAGAAGTACCATCGCATCAGAGGCGATGCCGGGCGCTACAAGGTCGTGAGCCGCAGAGGGTCCTATCACGGCACCACGCATGCCACGATGACTCTCGGCGGCGGCGGCGTCGCTGCACATCAGGACTACGGTCCGCTGCAGCCAGGCAGCGTGCACGTGTCGCAGCCGCACAGCTATCGTTGCGGTTACTGTAAGAAATCACCGACCTGCAATCTCGAGTGTGCGCGGGAAGTCGAGCGTGTCATTCAGTTCGAGGGTCCGGAAACCGTTGCGGCTTTCATCGGCGAGCCCATGTCCGTCGCAGCAGGAGTCACGATCCCACACCCAGACTACTGGCCGGCCATCAGATCGATCTGCGACAAGTATGGCGTGTTGCTGATCCTCGACGAAGTGGTCACGGGCTTTGGTCGCACGGGCAAATGGTTCGCCAGTGAGCATTGGGACCTGCAGCCGGACATCACCAGCGTCGCCAAAGCCCTGAGCAGCGGTTACCTGCCTGTCGCGGCGACGATCGCTCGAAAGGAGGTGGCGGACACCTTCCTCGGAGCCGAGAAAGAGACCTTTCGCCACCTGATCACCTACGGGGGGCACCCAATAGCCTGCGCCGCGGCCCTGGCCAACCTCGAGATCATCGAGAACGAGTCTCTGGTCGAGCACTCCGAGCGCATGGGACGGTACCTGTTCGAGCAACTGGAGGTGCTCAACAAGCACTCGATCGTTGGCGACATCAGGGGAGGATTCGGCCTCTTCTGTGGCGTCGAGCTGGTCAAGGACCGGGATAGCAAAGAGCCTTTCCCACCCGAGGCGAAAGTGCCTGAGAGGCTGACGGCGGTGTTCAGGAGACACGGACTCATGACGCGTGTCAGCAATGTCATACCGATCCTGCCGCCCTTGGTGATCTCAAAGGACGAGGTAGACCACATCGTTCGGGAGATCGACGCCAGCCTCAAAGAGCTGAGCGAAGAGATCTAGCAGCAGCCTCGCCGCTCGCTGTGTCGGGGCGCAAGCCGACATGGATCCAGCAAAGGACAGCGAGGTTTGAACGATGCTTGGCCGATACTCGAAGGGCGTCCGGCTCGAGCGGTTCGACTACGCGAAACGCGGTGAGCCCGAGAAGATCGACATGAAGAGCGAGGGCTTCGGGGCTCGGGCTCCGGACGATCTCGAGCCGTGGATTGCGCGCTCTCGGGTGGCGAGTCGCGGCTTTTGCTACCGCATGGCCGAGGCCGACGAGAATGCGCCGGGATATCTTTCAATCTACGAACTGGAAGAAGATGATCTCGAAGCTGCTGCGCTAGCGTTTGAGGCGCAGCGGGTCGAGCATCGCAGACAGGAGCAAGGCCAGCCTGCGGTGCAAATTGCCGACGCCGCTACCTGGCGCCGTGTCGGGCCGGATTTCCGTTCCGCCGGGTCGAGGGGGGCCGCCGTGTCGGGCCTCCTCGCAATCGAGGCCCTGTGCACGGACCCGAGCAAGCTGGAAGACTATAACCGTTGGTACAACGCCACCCATGTCCCCGACATGTTGGGGACCGGCCTCTATCACACGGCTTATCGCTTCGAGAACATCTCACCCGAGCCTGGGCGTGGCGCCTATCTCGCGCTCTATGAGACCGACCAAGATCCGCTGTCGGCACAGCGAGCGTTCTGGCAGGACTTCCGACCCATCTGGATCGAGACGGGACGGGTCATCGATACGATGAAGGTGGTCTCGGCCCGCAGCTATCGGCAGCTCTCGTTCTCGTAACAGGCGTGGGCTCCGTGGCCGAGCATCGGGATTCGCCTCTCCGGTAAGGCGCCTGAGACCGTTTAGAGCTCGGCCCTCGGCCGTCGCGTCGGAGGTCGACGACACGGTCCGAACCGCCGCCGGGCACGAGCGCGCCACCTGTTCGGTGGTGCCAAGCGATCCTTCCTGCCGTCGAGCCGGCCCTACGCACGGCCGACATCGGGTCGCTCGGCCGAACCATCTGGCCGAGGCCCGGATCGTCGGGGCGCTTGGGATCGCGCTCAGGCCAAGTCTTCCCTTGCAAACCAAAACATCTTAAGATACTATAATATAGATCTTAAGATGAAAACGACGGAGATCGACGTCCTTTGGAATGCCGCTTGATCGCGGTCTATAGCCGGGCGGGTCCCGCCGAAGAGCCGTGTTCAGTGGGCCGCGTGTTGCCGGGGCCCGCCAGAACGGCCCGGAAAAGAAGCTCAAGGGGAGGAACGAGATGACGAGGCTGTTGCTGGCGCTGGTATGCGTTGTTGGAGCCGTTCTGCTTTCCGGAGTCCAAGCATCGGCGGGAGAGAAGGTGATCGTTGGCTGGATACCCACCGTTTCGCCCTACGAGGCGGCGATCTGCGGCGACTCCTTCTCCGATGCGACGGGCTACGAAGTGGATTGGCGCAAGTTCGAGTCCGGTCCGTCCGTGATAGCGGCTTTGGCTTCCGGAGAGGTCCCAATATCGTTTCTCGGGTCTACGCCAGCCGCGGCGGCGATCAGCCAGGGCCTGGAGATCGACGTCTTTTGGGTCGTGTCGTTCATCGCCACCGGCGAAGCTCTGATCGCTCGGCCGGAGGCCGGTATCACGGGACCGCAGGACCTGCGAGGCAAGACCCTGGCAACCCCCTTCGGCTCGACGAGCCACTATCACTTGCTCGTTGCCTTGAAGAACTTCGGCATTGCCCCGGAGGAGGCCAAGATCGTCGGCATGACGCCACCGCAGATCGCCGCCGCGTGGACCCGCGGCGACATCGACGGTTCCTACGTCTGGGATCCGGTTCTGGCGAAGCTGAAGGATCAAGGCGGAAAAGTCGTTGTCGACTCGGGCCAGCTCGCCGACTGGGGCGAGGCGATCCTCAATCTCTTCGTCGTCCGAAAGGACTGGGCGAAAGAGCACCCGGAGTTCATGGCGGCCTTCGTGTCCAAGGTGGCGAAGATGGACGCCGACTACCGTCAAAATCCGTCATCCTGGGCCGCCGACTCGGAGCACGCCGGATGCCTGGAAAGCCTTATGGGCGTCAAGCCTGCCGATGTCCCGCGGATCCTCGAGACCTTCGTGTTCCCTTCGTTGACCGAAGCCGTGACACCGGAGTGGATCGGTGGCTCTGACGGCGGTCGTGTCGCGCGTTGGCTCAAGCTGACGGCCGAGTTCCTGAAGGATCAGAACAAGATCTCGAACGTCCTGCCCGACTATGGCGTCGGCGTGACGGATAGATGGGCCAAAGAAGCTCTCAAAGAGAGCAGCCAGTAAACGGCGGAAATGCGAGCGGGGATGGGCTCCTTTCCTGGCCCATCTCCCTAGCCCGTCGCCGCGTTACAAGAGCCGGCGAACCTCCCCCGACCTGCACATCCGAATTGACGGCTGGAGTTCTCCATCGATGAAGCCAAACATCGTGTTCGTCTTCGCCGATCAACTGCGCGCCTCGTCGCTTGGCTTCGTTGGCGAAGAAGCCGTCATCACGCCCAACATCGATGCTTTGGCAAAGAGGGGGGCGGTCTTTACGACGGCCGTTTCCGCGACACCGATTTGCGGCCCCTATCGAGGGTCGCTTCTGACCGGACGGTCCGCAGTCTCCACGGGTCTCGTGTTGAACGACATACCCCTGCCCGCCGAAAGCAACACGATCGGCAAGACGCTGAAGGGCGAGGGTTACAAAACGGCCTACATCGGCAAGTGGCACTTGGACGGACCCGATCGCCTCGCGCCGGTTCCCAAAGATCGGCGCCAAGGCTTCGACCTCTGGGCGGCCGCCAACTTCGAGCACAACTACCGCCGCTCCAAGTACTTCGACGACCTCGATCAGCCAAAGGTGTGGACCGGATTCGATGCGGAAGCGCAAACCGATCGAGCGATCGAGTTTCTCAACGATAGCGAGCGAAGTGATCCGTTCTGCCTCTTCCTGTCATGGGGGCCACCCCACAATCCATACCGGATGGTGCCGCAGACCTATCTGGACATGTACGAGCCGGGGGCTCTGACGCCGCGGCCGAACTGTCCCGACATGCCCCGCGAGGACTTGTGGGGCTACTATGCGCAGACGAGCTTCCTCGACACGTTGCTGGGTCGGATCATCAAGACGATCGACGATCTCGGGCTCTTCGATCGCACCATAGTGGTCTTTACGTCGGATCACGGCGACATGCACGGGTCGCATGGCGTCTACAAGAAGCAGTGGCCGTGGGAGGAGTCGATAAGAGTCCCCTTTGTCGTGAGCTATCCGCCTGCGATCGCGGCGGGCAGCCGGTTGCAGTTTCCGATCAGCGTCGTCGACATCATGCCGACCTTGCTCGGACTTGCCGGCATTCAGGTGCCGGACTCGGTCGAGGGCGTCGATCTGTCGCCCTGTATCGGAGGACGAAGAGCGGACCCGCCGTCCTCCGTGCTTCTTATGAACCCCTGCCCGTCGACGGTCATCGATCCGAGAGGAGAGGACATCTATCCGACCTTTCAAGGCCGTCGCATGGAGTACCGCGGCGTGCGGACCTCCCGACACACTTACATTCGGACCATCGAGGGGCCGTGGCTGCTCTACGACAACGTCGAAGATCCCTATCAGCTCGAGAACTTGATCGACGATCCCAGTCGGCGATCCTTGCGCGAGGAATGCGATTTCCTCATGCGCGGGCATATGGAGAGGATCGGCGACGAATTGGCGCCGCGCGAATTCTACTACGCCAAGTTCGGTCTAGAGGTGAACCAGCGCGGGCAGATCAAGAACATCGTTCAGAACAGCTATCCAGATGGGTAGTCGCAAAGCTGGCGAAAACAGTGAGCGGGCAGTTTCCTTCTCTCGAGACGCATGCCCGGCGAGCAAGAGGCAAGGCCATGTATCCTGAGTTATCGCTCCATATCGACGGCCGGTGGTGCAAGGGCAGTGACGGCAAGTCCGAGCCCGTCATCGATCCGGCGACCGAGAGCGAGATAGGCTCGGTGCCGCACGCATCGAAGGACGACCTCGATCGAGCGCTGGAATCCGCGCGGACGGCCTTTGATCTGTGGCGACGGGTGCCGGCCGTGGACCGCGGCAAGGTGCTGAAGAATGCCGCGCAGTTGATGCGGGATCGGCTCGAGGACATCGCGCGTGCGCTGACCCTGGAGCAGGGCAAGCCCCTGCAGGAGGCGCGAGCCGAGACCCTCTTTGCGGCAGATGTGATCGAGTGGTACGCGGAGGAAGGCAAGCGCGCCTATGGCCGGGTCGTGCCCGCTCGCGCGCAAGGTCTCCGCCAGATGGTGCTCAGCGAGCCGGTCGGACCGTCCCTGGCGCTCTCGCCCTGGAACTTCCCGGCGACCCTAGCAGCGAGAAAGATCGCGGGTGCCTTGGCGGCTGGCTGCTCGTGCATCATCAAGCCGTCGGAAGAGACGCCGGCGACGGCTATCGCAATTGCCCAAGTTTTGGAGGAGTCGGGCCTGCCGCCAGGAGTGCTGAATGTCGTGTTTGGTGTGCCGGCGGAGGTCTCGGAGCATCTCATCGCCTCGCCCGTGATCCGCAAGGTGTCCTTCACGGGGTCGATCCCCGTTGGTAAACACTTGGCGCGGCTGGCCGCCGATGGCGTAAAGAAGTGCACGCTCGAGCTCGGGGGCAACGCGCCGCTCATCGTGTTCTCTGACGCCGATGCGGAGCGATCCGCAGAGCTGGCGGCCGTCGGCAAGTATAGGAATGCAGGGCAGGTCTGCATCTCCCCGAGCCGGTTCTTCGTCCATGAAGCGGTCCATGATCGCTTTGTTCAGAGATACAGCGACATCTCCCGCAGCCTCCGGGTCGGTCCCGGCCTCGAGGACGGCATAGAGATCGGCGCGCTTGCGAATGCGCGACGGCTCGATGCGATGGAGCGCTTGGTCGCGGACGCCAGGGATCGCGGCGCGAAGGTCCTGTGCGGGGGGAAGCGGGTCGGCAATCGCGGCTTCTTCTTCGAGCCGACCGTTTTGACGGATGTCGAGGACGAAGCGGATGTCATGGCCGAAGAGGTCTTCGGTCCGGTGACGCCTGTCGTCCGCTTCAGCGACTTCGACGATGTGGTGCGGCGGGCGAATGCCGTCCCGCAAGGCCTAGCGGCCTACGCCTTTTCGAGATCGGCAGAAACCTGCGCGGCGATCGCCGACGCCCTCAGTGCGGGCATGATCGGTATCAATCACACGATGATCTTCACGCCCGAGACGCCCTTCGGCGGCGTCAAGGAAAGCGGCTACGGAAGCGAAGGCGGGATAGAGGGGCTCGAGGCATACATGGACACGAAGCTGGTCTCTCAGGCGGGCATGTCATGAGGTCGGTTGCGACCGGGCCCTCCAGCCAGGCCGTCGCCACCGGGAGCCCGAGTCTAAGGTCAGGTCCCTCGGCAATCGGTCTCGGCCGGCCAAGCGCCCCCGAGCCTGAGCGATCTTCGCATCGCTTGGAGGTCGACCGGGTCTCGGTGACCTACCGTGACCGGAGCGGCAAGACGCTGCAGGCGCTAGAGGATGTGTCTCTCACGGTCGAAGGACGAGAGCTCGTCGTCGTTCTCGGCGCGTCCGGATGTGGGAAGACCACACTCCTGAACGTCATCGCAGGTTTCATGACCCCGACGCGGGGCGCGGTCTACCTGGATGGCGAAGAGATCAAGGGCCCAGGCGCCGAGCGAGGGATGGTCTTCCAGACTCACACCCTCATGCCATGGCTGAGCGTCAGGGAGAACGTCGAGCTGGGACTGAAGTTCCAAGGCGTGGCAAAGCCGATCCGACGCGAGATCGCGGAAAGGAACCTGGCGCTCGTGGACCTTCAGGACTTCTACGACCGGCCGGTCTATGAGCTTTCGGGTGGGATGCAGCAACGCGTTGGACTGGCGCGCGCATTGGCGAACGATCCAGCGGTTCTCCTTATGGATGAGCCCTTGGGGGCGCTCGACGCCCTGACTCGGGAGAACATGCAAGAGCTCGTCTTGCGTGTTTGGCAGGAGACCGGGAAGACGATCGTACTGATCACTCACAGCGTCGAGGAAGCCGTGTTCATGGCGACGCGCCTCATCATCATGTCGCCGCGTCCCGGCAGGATCACCAATGCTTTCGATCTTCGGTTCTGCCGCGGCTACCTGGGCTGTGCGGACGCTCGTGCAATCAAGTCCGACCGGGACTTCATTGCGATGCGCGAGACGGCCTTGAACATCATCCGCAAGGATCAGGGCTGAATTGGGGGGTGGGCAATGCCGCCAGCGCTCCGGCAGTCGAACAACATGCTTATCAGACAAATGGCGAGAGCTCTAACGCCGCAGCGGGACGCACGGGGCGGGGAGCGATATGGCGTGCCCGGCCAGGGGGGGAGTGGCGCCATAAGTGCCTTGGCTGTCGCAGCCCTGCTCCTGGCATGGTGGACGACGGCGGAGCTCAAGCTCGTCCCGCCTCTGTTCCTGCCTCACCCCTTCTCGGTACTCGACAAGTTCTTTGTGGTCGCTTTCGAGAGCGTCTCCGGAAGTGACCTTCTCGGTCACACCATGGCGAGCGTGACCCGTATCTTGGGCGCCTTCGTGCTCGCGTGCCTCACGGGAATTCCGGTCGGGCTCGCCATGGGGGTCAACCGCCTTGCCCGTGGCGTTCTCGATCCGCCGATCGAGTTCTATCGACCGATCCCGCCACTCGCCTATCTGCCCTTGATCATCATTTGGTTCGGCATCGGCGAGGTCTCGAAGGTTGTTCTGATCTATCTGGCGGTCTTTGCGCCCATCGCGATGAACGCCCGTGCCGGCGTCCGCTCGGTCTCGGTCGACCGGATTCACGCGGCCTACTCCCTGGGCGCCAGCAGGGCCCAGGTCTTCTGGCAGGTGATCCTGCGCGGGGCTCTGCCCGAGATACTGACGGGCATGCGCATCGGTATCGGATTCGGATGGACGACGCTGGTGGCGGCAGAGATGGTCGCCGCCACGGTTGGACTCGGCCACATGGTCCTGGATGCCTCCAACTTCCTGGTCACTGACGTGGTGGTCATGGGGATCGTCGTGATCGGAATGATCGCTTACACGCTCGATCTGCTGATGCGCCGCCTGGAGGCCGCGCTCGTTCCTTGGAAGGGAAAGATGTAGCGGCGGCCGCTGCGACCCTGACAAGGCTGCCTTGGTGCGGGATGAGAGACCGATATGGCCAGACCTTTCGAAGCTGTCCGGGTTCTGGATGTAACCCATGTCCTTTCGGGCCCCTTTGCGACCTATCAGCTTGCCTTGCTCGGCGCCGATGTCGTGCGGGTCGAGCCTGTGGGAGAGGGCGACTTCGTCCGTCATCACGGTGGCGACCCGGCCCTCGGCGCTGTCGGCATGGGTGCTTCGTTCTTGGGCCAAAACGCCAATAAGCGTTCGATCTGCCTCGATCTGAAGTCGGAGAAGGGCCTGGAGATCTTCAAGCAGCTTGCCCGGCGCTCCGACGTAGTCGTCGAGAACTTCCGGCCCGGGGTGATGGATCGCCTGGGTATCGGCTATCTGGATCTGCTCGAGGTCAACGACAAGCTGATCTTCTGCAGCATTACCGGCTATGGGCAACAGGGCCCCTGGAGCGGCGCCCCGTCCTACGATCACATTGTCCAGGGCGTCTCCGGAATGATGTCCCTGACCGGTACCGAGGAGTCCGGGCCGCTCAGGGTCGGCTATCCCATTGTGGACTACGTCGCCGGGCTACTGGCGGCCTTTGCCATAGCGTCATCCCTCTTCCAGCGCAGCGAATCGCAACGGAGCCAACGGATCGATGTCTCCATGTTGGATGCGGCGATCATCACGATGGGACCCTATGTCTCGGAATGCCTTCTCGGTGGCGAGGAAAGGGGCTTGACCGGGAACCGGGCCTTCAGTGGCAGCCCGTTCTCCGGCGCATTCGAGACGGCGGATGGCCTATTGGTCGTGACCGCCAATACGGCGAAGCAATGCGACGCCCTTTGCCGGGCATTGGGCAGACCGGACTTTGCGGAGGACCCCCGTATCGAGGAGGCGCGGTCTGGACGCCAGGCGGAACTCGCTCGCGAAATCGAGCTCTACTGCCGGGACACCTACAGGTCTCGGACGGCAGAGGAGTGGGAGAGCCGGCTCTCGGCCGCCGATGTGCCGGCCGGCAAGGTGCGGAGCATCCGGGAGATGCTCGCGTTGCCGCAGCTTCATACTCGCAATCTGCTGCAGGAACTGGCCTGCCCGGATCTGGATCGCAGCATGAGGCTTCTCAACGTCGGATTCGAGCTCGAGCACGGTTCTGCGGCGATCGAACGCCCGCCGCCGGCGAAGGGACGCGACACCTGCGAGGTCTTGGAGGAGCTGAACATCGACAGCCGACAGGTCGCCGCTCTCGAGGCCGAAGGCGTGGTCTTCGTCGCGGATCAACGGAAGACCTGCACGAGGCGCCGGACTTGAGACGTACTTGTTCTTCTGTTTGAGAAGCCGGTGTCCAAGTTGTCCAAGAGGCCTTCGCCGGCCGAAGTGTGCGACCGGGCAACGAGTCGGAGCGGGACGTGACCTCCGGGCTTGCCGGCTGTCCTTCTGCGGAAATTCGGTTGCCAAGGGAGAGCGCCTAAAGATGTTATCATATAGACCTTAGCTACATACCCCTATACCAGCCAAGGAACGGCCCGTTGAAACCCATGCTGAAAGAGTCCTCGGTTCCTCTCTACCTCCAAGTCGCAAGCCTTTTGCGCAGGCGGATCGAGGTGGGGGATTGGCCGGCCGGCCACAAGATTCCCAAGCTCGAAGATCTTGCTCGGGAGTTCAATGTAGCGCGCATCACGGCGCGCCAAGCCGTATCGATGCTCCATTCGGAAGGTCTGATCTGGCGGCGGCAGGGCAAAGGGACCTTTGTCTCCGACTCGGTTCCCGATCGGCGATGGATCAATCTGGCATCGGATTGGCCCACCCTCTTGAGGCGACTCGAAGGCACCAAGGTAAAGCTGCTTTCGACCTTCGACACGATCGAAAGTCCACGCCTCCAAGCGGGCGACGGTACGCCGGTGGAGGCCTACCACCACTCGCGTCGCCTCCACAGCAAGGACAAGGTCCCGCACCTCTTGATCGACATCTACCTCGATCGCCGCGTGTTCATGAAGGCGCCCGACGAGTTCAAGACGAAGCTCATCATCCCAATTCTCGACACGCTGCCCGGCGTGCAGATCGCCACTGCCCGTCAAACACTCACGATCGGCACTGCCGATCTGGAGGTGGCGTCCCTGCTCGACATAGCGGCGAATGATCCGGTGGTCGAAGTCCATCGCGCCTTCACCAACGAGGAAGGCGAGGCCTTTTTTGTCGCGGATCTCACTTATCGGGCCGACTTCATCAAGATGGAGTTCGATCTGCTGCATGGCCGGGAAGTCAAATGACGCACTCCTGCTTCGAGGTATCGGTCTGACGGCCGGATGGCGTGCTGCGCAGGCGTCCATCTCTCCACCTTAGGAAAAGGCACGGCAAGAATGAGAGCGGCGACACTTGGGAACTCCCTCGAAAGCAGAGATATCGCGTCGGTCCTGCATCCCTTTACCAACGCCGCGGCGCACGAAGGGTCGGGGCCGGAGATCATCACTAGCGGCAAAGGCGTCTACATCACCGACGTTGCCGGAAAGCAGTACCTGGATGGCATGGCTGGGCTATGGGCGGTTGCGCTCGGTTACAGCAACGAGCGGCTGATCGAAGCGGCGACCCGGCAGCTAAACAAGCTGCCATACTACCATACCTTCGCGTCTCGATCGAACGAGCCGTCGATAGAGCTCGCCGAGCGGCTCATCGCAATGGCGCCCGTGCAGATGTCGAAGGTCTTCTTTACCAGCTCCGGCTCCGAAGCCGTGGACACGGCCTTCAAGATCGTCTGGTACTACAACAATGCGATCGGAAGACCCGAGAAGAGAAAGATCATATCTCGCAAGAGAGCCTATCACGGTGTGAACGTGGCCTCTGGAAGCGCTACGGGCCTGCATGTCGTCCATGCCGGCTTCGGCCTTCCGGTTCAGGACATCATTCATACCGAGTGTCCGCACTACCTTATGAACAGGCTGGACGACGAATCCGAAGACCAGTTCGTCGAGCGTATGGCAGGCAGCCTCGAGCGGCTGATTGTCGAAGAAGACCCGGCCACGATAGCTGCGTTCATCGCCGAGCCCGTCATGGGCGCGGGTGGGGTCATCCCGCCTCCCGAGGGCTACTTCGATCGCGTCCAGGAGGTTCTCGAGAGGTACGACATTCTCCTGATCGCGGACGAGGTGATCTGCGGTTTCGGCCGCACGGGCAACATGTTCGGCTCCGAGACCTACGGCTTGAAGCCGGACCTCATGACGATGGCCAAGGCGCTTTCATCGGGCTACCAGCCGATCGGCGCCGTGATGATCTCCGACAGACTCTACCGCGCCATTCGTGACCATAGCGCCGAAGTCCCGGTCTTCGGGCACGGCTACACCTATAGCGGGCATCCCGTTTGCGCAGCGGTCGCATTGGAGGCGCAGAAGATTTACGAGGAGACCGACATCCTGTCCCATGTCAGAACGGTCGGAGCCTATTTCCAGGAACGGCTTCGGAGCTTTGCTGAGCATCCGCTTGTTGGCGAGGTCCGGGGCGTCGGCCTGATCGCCGCGATAGAGCTCGTCAAGGACAAGGCCTCGCTCGAGCGATTCCAGGCGCCGGGTGTCGTGGGCGGTTTCGCGGCCAAGGCCGCGTACGAGCGTGGCTTGGTCGTACGGCCGCTCCCCGGAGGCGATTCCCTCGGCCTATGCCCGCCTCTCGTGATCACGAAAGGCGAAGTCGACCGTCTGGCTGCCCTCCTCGGAAGCGCTCTCGACGATACGGTCGAGGTGGCACGCCGGCACGCGTGATCCTTCTCCGGCGGGACGCCTCGCACCATCGCGCACAACGATCCTACCGCCGCAGGGACAGGAATCCGGAAAGGAAGCTCGCGAGGTTGAGGCCCAAGTCCGGGCTCAGATAGCCGCCTTCCTGGACTAGCAGAGTCGGGATCCCGAGTCTCCCGATTGAAGCCCCGATCCGTTTGAAGCCGTCGGTTGAGACTGCGAGGCCTGCTAGCGGGTCGTTCTCGTAGGCGTCGAGTCCGAGAGCGATGACCAAAGCGCCCGGGGCAAAGCCACTGATGGTGGAGAGAGCACGATCGAGCACGGCCAAATAGGCCTCATCGTCGGTGCCCAAGGGGAGTGGGAGATTGACGTTGAAGCTTTCGCCTTCGCCTTCGCCGCGTTCCTGAGGGTAGCCCCAGAAGAAGGGATAGAACTGTCGCGGGTCGACGTGAATCGACAGGTGCAGGACATCCGCGCGGCTGTAGAAGATCGCCTGGGTGCCATTGCCGTGATGCTCGTCGACATCGAGGATGGCGACACGGTCGTATCGCGTGCGCAAGCGCTGAGCTGCCATGGCCGCGTTGTTGAGGAAGCAGAAGCCGCCTGCCATGTCCTGGTAGGCATGGTGACCGGGCGGTCGGCAGAGGCTGTAAGCCTCCTTGACGCCTCCGATGAGCGCTTCCGCACCTTGCACGGCGACGTTGCCCGCCGCACAGGCAGCTTCCCATGTGTTCGGGCCGATCGGACATCCGCCATCCGCCATGTGCCAACCGGCACGCCCCAGGATCGTCTCCGGATAGCCACCGGGCGGCCGGTTGGGGTGCATGTTCGGGACGACCTCCGGGCCGGGATCGGCCGCGTTTTGCCAAAGCACGAAGGCCTCTTGGAGGAACCGCAGGTATTCAGGGCTATGCACGGCTGCCCGCGGTGCCGGTCCGAAATCCTCCGGCTGAGTGATACCGAGGCCGAGCGAGCGTACGCCCTCCAGCAGCAGCTCGGCGCGCTTCGGCTGCTCCTTGTGCCGCCGAACCTTGCCCAGGACGAGATGGAACCGCGGGTCGTGCAGGTCCTGCTGCTCTGAATAATAAACGTCCATCCTTCGGATCCTCGAAACCATGGTCCCTGTGCCGCGATGGTCGCGGCGCGCGAGGCGCCGCCGGACCGACCGTCAAAGGCTGCCCATCCGAACGCCTCCGGTGGCCCAACCCGACAAGACGGGATGGCCGAGACCGACTGGTCCCCATGGCCGGGGGATCGGCAAGGCACGCCAAGACCTAAACATACTAAAATATAGACATATATTCTATAGGATGTTATTGAACATTCACCCAAGGCACGGGGCGCGAGCAACCGATCGACGCAGGTCGGGCGAGCCGCGGCAGCTTTGCGGGGTGAACGACTCTCGGGGAGAGGCGCGAGGTCCTCGCGGAAGAGGGCCCAGGTCTCCGCGAGCCGGCCAGCAAAGGGCACTGCTGCAGGCTCCCGAGTGAGAGGCAAGATCAGGGAGGACTCGATGAGGCCGACAACGAGCCTGTTGCTGGGTGCGGTTCTGGCGGTCTACTTCGCCATCACGCCCCTTTGCGTTTCCGCCGAGCCCCGGTCGGGTGGCGTCATCAACGTGGTGGTGCAGCCGGAGCCTCCGGGTCTCATGCTCGGGCTGACCCAGAACGGCCCGACCCAGATGGTCGCGGGCAACATCTACGAAAGCCTG
>JAKSDN010001036.1 GCA_022360075.1 Kiloniellales bacterium
CACTACGTGACCGCCTCGAGCCGCATTCTCTTCGCGCTGCGCGAAAGCGTCTTCCGGCATTTGCAGACGCTCTCGCCGAGCTTCTACGCAAGGGTCCGGACCGGCGACCTCATGACCCGGCTCGACGGCGACCTGGCCGAAGTGCAGCGCTTCGCCGTCGACTCCGCCCTAGCGCTGCTCAACGGCGTGATCGTCCTGATCGGCGCCGTCGCGCTGATGCTCAGCCTGAGCTGGCAGCTCTCGCTGATCGCCTTCGCGCTGCTGCCCTTGCAGCTCCTGCTTCTCCGATACTTGAGGCCGCGCATCAAGGCCATGACCCGCGACCTGCGCGGCCAGGCGAGCGGCCTCTCCTCTTTCCTGTTCGAGCGGCTTTCCGCCGTCAAGTTCATCCAATCGATCGCCGGCGAAGCACGCGAGGCGCGGCGATTATCCGGGCTCCAGGACGACTACTTCCACGGCCTGCGCCGGCTGCAGATGGTGAACCTGGCCGCCGCCACGGCGCCGAGCCTGCTGACCCTCGTCGGCACGGTCTTCGTGTTTCTGGCCGGCGGCGCGATGGTGATCGAGGGCGGGCTGACGCTCGGTACGCTGATCGCCTTCACCGCTTATCTCGCGCGCGCCACCGGGCCGGTGCACACGCTGCTCGGCCTCTGGGTCGCCCTGAAACGCGCCCAGGTCAGCCTCGAGCGGGTTTGCGCCATCACGGCCGAGCGGCCGGCCGTCGAGACGCCCGCCCTGCCAACGCCCCTGCCCGCCTCCGCGGCCGGTGCGATCGAACTGGAGACCGTAAGCTTCGGCTATCCCGATCAGGCGCGGCCCGTGTTCGAGAACGCGAGCGCCAGCCTGCCTGCCGGCACTAAGATCGCCATCACCGGCGTCTCGGGCGCCGGCAAGACCACGCTGATCGACCTGCTGCATCGCCACTTCGATCCCGAGGCCGGGCGCATCACCCTGGACGGCGTCGACTTGCGCGATCTCTCCCTGGCGGCGTTGCGGCGCAGCGTCGCCGTGGTCGCCCAAGACTGCGTCCTGCTGCCCGGCACGATCGCCGACAATATCCGCTACGCCGTGCCCGAGGCGAACGAAGACGCGCTGCGCGAGGCCGCGACCCGCGCCGGCGCCCACGACTTCATTGCTGCCCAGCCCGAGGGCTACGCGGCCGAGGTGGGAACGCGCGGCCTGAAGCTGTCCGGCGGCCAGCGCCAGCGCCTCGCCATCGCCCGCGCCCTGCTCCAGGATCCGCTGGTGCTGATCCTCGACGAGGCGACCTCGGGCGTCGACACGGAGACCGAGCGCGCCATCGCCGACTCCATCGACCAGCTCTTCGCGGGACGGACGCGAATCGTGATCAGCCACCGCTCGACACTCGCCGGCGACGCCGACGCTGTGTTCGAGGTCTCGAACGGCAAGCTCACGCCGATTACACGCGGCGAGATCAGGACGGCGACGGGGTGAGCCGCCCAATCGCCGTCGGAGTCATCGACAGCGGCGTTGCGGCACAAACTGGCTTGCCGGTCGTGACCGGTTGCCGTTTTAGGCTCGATCCCGATGGAGCCTTAATCCGAGAAGCCCCGATCGAGGATCGCTTGGGTCACGGCACGGCCGTCTCCCGCCTGATCTGCGCCGCCGCACCGAACGCCGTGCTGCTCCAGGCCCAGGTCTTCGGCGAGCGCTTCGAGTCGGCGCCGGCGCTGGTCGCGGCCGGCCTCGACTGGCTGGTGGAGCGGGGCGCGCGGATCGTCAACATGAGCTTCGGCCTCCAGGCCGATCGGGAGATCCTGGGCGCAGCCTGCCGGCGCGCGGCCGAGGCCGGGGCGCTGCTGGTCGCCGCCGCCCCGGCCCAGGGCGCGGTCTGCTATCCGGCGGGCTATCCAGATGTCATCGCGGTCACCGGCGACGCCCGTTGCGGCCTCGGCGAGGTCACGAACCTGGAGGGCCGGCAGGCGGACCTCGGCACCTGGTGTGCCTCGCCCGAGCAGGGCGGCGGCGCGGTGGCCGGGGCGAGCGCCGCAGCGGCTCATTTCTCCGGCCTCGCCGCCGCGTTCCTGGCCGATCGGCCCGAGGCCGGTCGGGAAGAGCTCCTCGAGCAGTTTCGCGGGCGTGCGATCCACGTCGGTCCCGAGCGGCGTTCGGCACGGGCGAGGCCCTGAGAACCAGCATGCGAACGCTCGCGGGCCTCGCCGTCTTCGGCGCCTGTCTGGCCGCAGCTCACTTCGGCGGCAGCGTCGTCG
>JAKSDN010000846.1 GCA_022360075.1 Kiloniellales bacterium
CTTGTGACGCCTCCAATCGGCTTGAATGTCTACATTATCAAGGGCGCACTCGGAAACCTGGTGACGTTGCAGCAGGTGTTCCGCGGCGTGCTGTGGTTTATCGCGATGGATATCCTGGCCTTGATCATGATCGTCGCCTTCCCGGCTTTGTCGCTCTGGCTACCCAGCATTATGGATTAAGCGATCTGCTCCAAGGCCTGGTCACGTCAACTGTCTGCATAATGATCTTCATACAGACTGACCATCCGAGGCATCGCTCACTTCAAGCGCAAAGTGCCAAGAATCACAATCGAGACACCTGTTGCGATTGAGGCACCGCCCCCGCGTCGGTCGCCAATTCTGGTCGACACTTGATCCAAGTTCATCGGATTCAAGTGTCGGAATTGAACCACTAGAGATCAAGACTGCCGGTTCAAGCGCCTTGCCGCTCGCGCCTTGGCTGAGCAACGCCTTCCGCCGCACACCAAAAGCTGCCATCCGTTGCACCTTGTCCATTGTCGACAGCCGGCCGCAGGCAATGTGAGCGTCCTGGAGCTTTCGCATCGCCGTTTCCCGGTCGATGGTAAGGAATAAAGGGGCGATCAGGGGCCTCTAGCTCCGCCACGTTGGTGACGCGCCGGACGTTTTTGGAAAACTGCTCGTCGTGCACCAAGTCGGGCATACCGAGTACCTCGTCGCAGAAGGTCGCCCATTCCCGTTCGTTCTGAATCGGGAGCGGCACCTGACGATCGCCGGCGCATCGGAACGCGCCTTAGGGCGCAATGGATGGATGGCGCAAGCCGGCCAGCGCCGGCGCCTTGCCGCCGTAACGCGCGTGAAGATACGGGACGTTCACCCAATGCGCCTTGGTATGGAACATCGATACTTCGATGGCCCGACCACGCCCGCTCCGCTCGCGTACGCAGAGCGCTTAGAGGATAGCGGCGTACGCGGTTCCCCTCGGCCGCAATATCACATACGGAAATGCCGACGCGGGCGTTTCCTTCGGGCATACCGCTGACCGACATGAGGCCACTCTCGCACTGTTCCAAAATGTCGTACGCTTGTTGATCCTCGAAAGGTCCGTCCTGGCCGTATTCTGAGATTGAGATGTACATCAGCCAAGGGTTCATCATACGCATGGCACCCTGACCAATGCCGAGGCGCGTTGCCGCGCCTGGCGCCAGATTCTCAACGAATACGCCGGCCTGACAGATCATCGACTTCATATCTGCGAGATTCTCGTCTTGGCGCAAATCCAAGCAGATCGATTCCTTATCCCCGGTTCACCCATACACAATCGACGCTTTCGCCGTGGACCACGGCATCATAACGGCGCGCGAAATCTCCCTCGGGCCGTTCAACCTCGATGACCCGTGCTCCTGCGTCCGCCAAAGGTGTCATCGCCATCGGCACGGCCAGCGCCTGTTCGACGGATACGATAAGTACGCCCGCAAGATCGCCCATCGAGTGTATTCCTCTCCGTGTCAGACGACATGGACCCATCCAGGAGGCTGTGAGCCAGGAAATTCGGGTTTCCTTGACAGGGTAGATCGAGCACGACTAACTCAGACGGCTGGACTATCAAGCTGAAACCATGGACATACGCAGGCTTCGCTATTTCATCGCAATTTCGGAGGAGAATTCGCTCTCGGCGGCGTCGCAGCGCATCAGCGTTGCCCAGCCTTCGCTCTCGCAACACGTCAACCATCTGGAAGAGGAGCTCGGTGTCAAGCTGATCGAACGCTCGCCGCGCGGCATCGTCCTGACTGACGAAGGTAGGATGTTGGCGCGCCACGCTCGGGCGATCTGCGCCAGTGTGGACGCCTGCGCCGATGAGATCCGCAACACCCACGAGTCGACCCGCGGCACCGTCGCGCTGGGTATTCCCCCCTCGATATCCATGGTCATGCTCGTACCCCTGGCCGAGACGGTCCGCGTCGAGCTGCCCGACGTTCGTCTGAAAGCGGTCGAGTCAATGAGCGGGTTCATCAGGCAGTGGATCGACGACGAATCGGTCGACATGGGTTTTCTTTACAACCTCGATCAAGCCAGTCACTTCCGAACGACGCACATTCTAGACGAGCGCCTGTTCTTTTATGCGGCACCCGATAACTGGCCGCTGGACACACCACCTGGGACGCCGGTGCCGCTGAAAGATATCAAGGACCTCGGGCTTGTTCTGCCGTCTCCATCGCACGGCCTGCGCTACGTGATTGAACGATACGCGCGCACGCGTGACATCAGCCTCAACGTCGTCATCGAGATGGACGCAATGACGCAGATCAAGGAACTGGCGGCGCGTGGTTCCGGGTTCACCATCTTTTCGCCGGCAGCAGCGTTTGATTTCGAAAGACGTGGCGAACTGACCAAGTCGCCAATCGTAGAACCCGAATTGCTTCGCCCCGTCTACCTCGCCACCAAATCGACCAAGCCCCAAAACCGGGCATGCCGGGCTGTTGAGAGGATCACGCTCGAAGTCGCATGCGATATCGTCAACCGCGGCATCTGGGACGGCGCCTTGATCGAAGATCCCGAACGCACCGTCGGTTAATCGGTTCACGTCTAAGAGCGATGGTCATCCGGATTGGGCGGGTGTCCGCCAAATGCCCGATTCTCGGCATCTGACGGCAGGAAACACGACCATGAACTCAGATCGGCGCAAGCACCGACGTCTTGATCGGCGGCGCATAGAAGCCGCCACATGGCGGCGCAGCCCTCGCACTGACCACCCTCTCCGACGGGGACGGCTTATACGCTCTGGACGCTCTGCGAAACGCTCGGCGTGACCGAGCATATTGTGCCTTGGCACTATCCGACGAAGATCCGGGTGAAATCGCCGGCGTGCGGCAAGCTTACGGCGCCGCGCTGCCCTCCGTCGTAGTAGTGCCGTCGCGGGTGCGGCGGACCCGAAGGTCGATGTCGACGTCGGTCCTCCGCGCCTCGACGGCGACCTCATCGCCGCAGATCAGCGGCGAAACCCCGCGATAGCGAAACCTGGCGGGCAGGCGACCCAGGATGTCAGTCGCCAGATTCAGCATCCAAGTCGCCTGCAAGGGCCCATGTACGACCAAACCGTCGTAATGCTCGATGTCTCGAGCATAGGCTTGGTCGTAATGGATCCGATGACCGTTGAACGTTACAGCCGAA
>JAKSDN010000562.1 GCA_022360075.1 Kiloniellales bacterium
TCTCGACGTTATATTATTGACAAGGCCGAGCCGGATATGTGAAATGGAAACATGACATACGGCTTGGTCCCCCGTCATCGGGACTCGCGGGATTTGAGTGGGCAGCTTGCGACCGCGTAATCCATCGCTAAAGCGCCACGGACGTGCTCCGTGGGCCCGAGTTTTTGAGCCAGGAGGACGTTCGCGCCATGAATGCCCCCCGACACAATAAGACCTTCTGTACCGCCAGCTTCGGGCTGGGGGTGTGACATGCGCTACTTCCCTGCCTTTCTGAACCTGGCCGGGCGGCCCTGCCTGGTGGTCGGCGGCGGCGAGACCGCCGCCCGTAAGGTCCGCCTGCTGCGCAAGGCCGATGCCCAGGTGCGGCTCGTCGCGCCGGACGTGACAGAAGAGCTGCGCGGGCTGGCCGATGACGGTTCCTTGACCTGGCTGCGCCGGCCGTTCGCGGCGAGCGATCTCGCCGGTGTCGCCTTGGTGATCGCGGCGAGCGACATCGAGGCGCTCGACGTCACCGTATCGAAGGCCGCGCAGGCCGCCGGCGTGCCGGTCAACGTTGTCGACCGGCCGGCGCTTTCGAGCTTCACCGTGCCCGCCATCGTCGACCGCGACCCCTTCGTGGTCGGCATCTCGAGTGGCGGCACGGCACCGGTGCTGGCCCGCAAGGTCCGCGCCGGCATCGAGGCGCTGCTGCCCGCGCGTCTGGGCCGGCTCGCCCGTTTCGCCGAACGCTTCCGCTTCGCCGTGCAGGCCCAGATGCCCGAGGCCGGCGCGCGGCGACGCTTCTGGGAGCGCTTCTTCGACAGCCCCGTCGCCGCCCGCGTGCTCGAAGGCGACGAGACGGGCGCCAGCGATCGGATGCTGGCCTGGGTCAACGGTGCAGCCCGACCCGCAGAATGCGGCGTGGTGCACATCGTTGGCGCCGGACCCGGCGATCCGGACCTGCTGACCCTGAAGGCGCTGCGCCTGATCCAGCAGGCCGACGTCATTCTCTACGACCGCCTGGTCGGCCCCGACATCCTCGACTACGCGCGGCGCGACGCCGAGCGCATCGACGTCGGCAAGCGCAAGGGCCGCCACGCCCTACCGCAAGCGCGGATCAACGCCCTGCTGGCCGAGCGCGCTGGCCGCGGCGAGCGGGTCGTCCGCCTGAAGGGCGGCGATCCCCTGGTCTTCGGGCGCGGCGGCGAGGAGCAGGCCTATCTCCAGGCCCGCGGCATCGCGGTCGAGATCGTGCCCGGCATCACTGCCGCGCTCGGCTGCGCGGCCGCCGCCGGCATTCCGCTGACCCAGCGCGGCCTCGCGCAGTCGGTCACCTTTGCGACCGGACACGGCGCCCAGGCCGATGGGACGGCGGGCGAGCCGGATCTCGATTGGGCCGGGCTCGCGCAGGGCGGCCAAACTCTGGTGGTCTACATGGGCGTCTCCACCGCCGGCGCCATCGCCCGGCGGCTGATCGAACATGGTGCTTCACCGAGCCTGCCGCTGGCCGTGATCGAGAAGGGCACGCGATCCGATCAGAAGGTCGTGCGCGGGCGACTGGAAAACCTGGAAGGGCTAATTGCGAGCGCGGGCATCACCGGGCCGGCGCTACTGGTGATCGGAGAGGTCGCGCGCGAGGCCGCGAGCGCACCCATCGCCGCGGCGGCGCTAGCGAGCTGATGGGGCGAGCTGAAGGAGCGAGTGATGGCAGAGAGAAACGAGACTTTGCGGGTCTTCACCGCGAACCGACTGCGCGAAGGCGACGTGGTCTATCTGACCGGCACCGGCGACTGGTCGACCCGGCTCGACGAGGCCGCCGTGATCACCGCGCCGGACGAAACGGAGCGCGCCGAGGCCTTCGCCGAGCGCGCCGTCACCGAACGCATCATCGTCGGGCCCTACCTGATGAAGGTGGCCCGCGACACGGATCGGGAGGGGGCGCTGCGGCCGCTGTCGCAGCGCGAGTTCATCCGCGCCCAGGGACCGAGCCTGCGCTCCCTGACCGGCGCCCCAGCCAACGGAGTCTGACCGAGCCATGTATCGCTACGACGAGTTCGACACGGCCTTGGTAGGCCAGCGGGTCGAGCAGTTCCGCGGCCAGGTCGCCCGCCGCCTGTCGGGCGAGCTGACCGAGGACGAGTTCAAGCCGCTGCGTCTGATGAACGGCCTCTATCTACAGCTCCACGCCTACATGCTGCGCGTCGCGATTCCCTACGGCACGCTCTCGGCCCGGCAGCTGCGCCGCCTGGGCTTCATCGCGCGTCGCTACGACCGGGGCTACGGCCACTTCACCACGCGCCAGAACATCCAGTTCAACTGGCCCAAGCTGGAGGACGTGCCGGAGATCCTCGAGGCCCTGGCCGAGGTCGAGATGCACGCCATCCAGACCAGTGGCAACTGCATCCGCAACGTCACCGCCGATCCCTATGGCGGAGTCGCGGCCGACGAGATCGAGGATCCAAGGATCTACGCCGAGGTGATCCGCCAGTGGTCGAGCCTGCACCCCGAGTTCACCTTCCTGCCGCGCAAGTTCAAGATCGCCATCACCGGCGCCTCGCCGGACCGCGCAGCGGTGCGGGTGCACGACATCGGCCTGCAGATGCGCCGCGACGAGAAGGGCCGCCCAGGCTTCGAGGTCATCGTCGGCGGCGGCCAGGGCCGCACGCCGGTGATCGGCAAGACCATCCGCGCCTTCCTGCCCAAGCGGCACCTGATCTCCTATCTCGAGGCGATCCTCAGGGTCTACAACCAGCTCGGCCGGCGCGACAATCTCTACAAGGCGCGGATCAAGATCCTGGTCGAGCAGACCGGCGCCGAGGAGTTCACCCGCCTGGTCGAGGAGGAGTGGCGTCGCATCAAGGACGGCCCGGTCGAGCTGCCGCCCGGCGAACTCGCGCGCATCGAGCGCTACTTCGCGCCGCCGGCTTACGAAAAGCTCGATCCCGATCCCGACGAGCTCGAGGCCCAGCGCTGGACCGATCCGGCCTTCGCGCGCTGGCTCGACACCAGCCTCGCTGCGCACAAGCAACCCGGCTACGGCATCGTCAACGTCTCGCTGAAGCCGATCTCGGGCGTGCCGGGCGACGCCACCGCCGACCAGATGGAGGCGCTCGCCGATCTCGCCGAGCGCTACAGCCTGGGCGAGATCCGCGTCACCCACGAGCAGAACCTGGTGCTGCCCTACGTGCGGCTGATCGACCTCTACCCGCTCTGGCGCGAGCTGGGCCGGCACGGCTTAGCAACGCCCAACATCGGCCTGGTCTCCGACATCATCGCCTGCCCGGGCCTCGACTTCTGCAATCTCGCCAATGCGCGCTCGATCCCGGTCGCCCAGCGCCTGACCGAGCGCTTCGCCGACCTCAAGCGCCAGCACGAGATCGGCGAGCTCAAGGTCAAGATCTCCGGCTGCATCAATGCCTGCGGCCACCATCATGTCGGCGACATCGGCATCCTCGGCGTCGATAGGAGAGGCGAGGAGTTCTACCAGATCACCCTCGGCGGCCGGCCCGACGAGCAGGCCGCGATCGGCGACATCATCGGCCCCTCCTTCGCCTACGACGACGTGGTCGATGCCGTGGAGACCATCGTCGAGACCTACCTCGATGTCCGTGCGGACGGCGAGCCCTTCGCCGCCACCTACCGCCGGGTCGGACTCATCCCGTTCAAGGAGAAGCTCTATGCCGCTCATTAAACAGGGACAGCTCGCCAGGGACCCCTGGACCGATCTCGCCGACGAGGCGCCGGTCGAGCCCGGGACACTGCCGATCGTCAGCCTCGAGCGTTGGCAGGCCGATCGCGAAGCGCTCGACGGCCGCAACGGTCCGATCGGGCTACGCCTGCGCAGCGACCAGAGCCCCGAGGCGATCGCCGACGAGATCCACCGCTTCGACGTGATCGCCCTGGAGTTCCCGAAGTTCAACGACGGCAGGGCCTACTCCAGCGCGCGCATCCTGCGCGAGCGCTACGGCTTCACCGGCGAGATCCGTGCCGTGGGCCAGGTGCTGCGGGACCAGTTCCTCTTCATGTTGCGCTGCGGCATCGACGCCTTCGAGGTCGCCGATGAGAAGGCGGCGACCGCCTGGACCGAAAGCCTGAACGAGATCGACGTGTTTTATCAGGCGACCGGCGACGGCCGGCCAACGGTCTGGGCCTTGCGCAAGAAACGCCAGGCGGCCGAGAGCAAGGCGAAAGCCAAAGCGGTGAAGTGCCGCAGCGGAGGAGCCTACGAGGCAGCGCCCGCAACCTTGGGAGCGGCGCCAGAGGGGGCTTAGGCCTACTGAATTGAAGACCCAGTCACAGGGAGACAACCCCCCTCACCCGGCTCCGGCTAAGGCTCGGCCGCTGGCCTCGCCAAGCCTGCGCATCCCTCTCCTCCCGACGTGGGGGGAGAAATTAGGTGAGAGAGGTGGTGCCGCAAACTCTCCCTGAAACTACCTCGGACCGACACCTTCGGAGGACAAGGCCATGCCGGAGAAATCCGGAACGGATCAGTTGCGCCTGAACCGAACCCGTCGATCGGAGACCGCCGCCTGGCCGCGCCGCGCCCGCGACCTCGAGATGCGCTACCGCTATCTCTCGGCGTCCGAGCTGATCCGAACCGCAAGCCAGAATCTATTCCCCGGTCGTCTCGCCGTCGTCTCCTCCTTCGGCGCCGAATCGGCCGTGATCCTCGACTTGGTGGCCGAGACCGATCCGTCCATCCCGGTGATCTTCCTGGACACGGGACAGCATTTCCCGGAGACCCTGGCCTACCGCGACACCCTGGTGCGACGCCTCGGGCTGCGCGATGTCCGCTCGGTCGCTCCGGACCCGCTCGAGCGTGCCCGGCAGGATCCGGACGACCGGCTTTGGCAAAACGACGCCGATGCCTGCTGCGCCCTGCGTAAGGTCCGGCCCCTGGAACGCGCGCTGGCCGGCTTCGGGGCCTGGATCACCGGCCGCAAGCGCCTGCATGGCTTCGAACGCGCACGGCTATCGCTGTTCGAGCAGGCCGCTGGGCGTATCAAGATCAACCCGCTGGCCCACTGGAGCGCCGAGCAACTCGACCGCGCCTTCGAGGTGCGCGGCCTGCCCGAGCATCCCCTGGTCGCCGCAGGCTACCCCTCGATCGGCTGCGCGCCCTGCACGGCCCACGCCACCTGTCCCGCCGCGCGCCGCAGCGGTCGCTGGGCGGGCACGGCGAAGACGGAGTGTGGGATTCACTGGCCGCGGTGAGCGCAGCAGCCCCCTTGACCTCGCCGCTGCAAACGCGCATGCGGAAGCCATGGTCCGGGTGATCCAGGCGTTGGCGGGCGGCGCGCAGGGCGGGGCGGAGATGCATTTCCGTCGGCTTTGCGTGGCGCTGCACAGAGCCGGCGTCGAGCAACAGGTCATCACGCGGCCGCACCCGGCGGCGCTGGACGAGCTGCGCGCCGGTGGCCTGGCGCCGGTCACGGCGCCCTTTGGCGGTCCGTTCGACTTCAAGACCGGGCGGACCTTCCGCCGGCTGATCGAGTCCTTCCGCCCGGACATCGTGCTCAGCTATATGAGCCGGGCGAGCGCCATGGTGCCGCCGGGCGACTTCGTGCACATCGCGCGGCTTGGCGGCTACTACGACCTCAAGTACTACCGCCGCTGCGATCACCTGGTCGGCATCACGCCCGACATCGTCGCGCACTGCGTCGCGGGGGGGTGGACGCGCGAGCGGGCCCACGTGATCCCGAACTACGTCGAGGATCGCCACGCCCCGCCTTTCGATCGCGCGGCCCTGGACACGCCGGACGACGCGCCGTTGCTGTTCACGTTGGGCCGCCTGCACAGGAACAAGGCCTTCGACA
>JAKSDN010001153.1 GCA_022360075.1 Kiloniellales bacterium
GAAGCGACCGATCCCGGCGCCGACCAGCGGTGCCTCGGCCCCGATCAGTCCGCGGGACTGGACGCGCGTCACGGCAGCGGCGATACGCCCGCGTTGCCGGTCCGCCAAGTGAGTGGCGAGAGCGCGCCAGGCCGCGGGCGAAGCTTCCTCGGCGTCGCGGCCGAGCATGCGGGCGAGGCGCCTTCGGCTGGCCTCCGGGCTCTTGTCGCGGCCGTCGGCGGTCGGATGCTGATCCACGCCCTCGGGCAGCGCGCCGGTCAGGCGATAGACGTCCGCCAGGGTGGCGAAATGCTCGGCCATCACGCCCTGCCACTGGCCGGCGAAGGGCACGCTGTCGGCCAGGGCCATCACCGGCGTCCGGGTGATCCCCGTGTAGACCAGCTCGTCGCTGGCCAATCGCTCGGCGTCGGTCAGTCCGAGCGCGAGGTCCGCGCCGTGGCGAAACGGCACGACGTCGGTCGTCGTGCTGCCGATGTCGATGAACAGCCCTTCCGGCAGCCGGGCCGCGGCCAGGCGAACGCTGGCCAGCCAGTTCGCCGAGGCGACTTCCTGCCAGCGCGGGACCGCCGCTTCGGGGGCGAGGAAGCCGGCCCGGCCCGCGTAGATCTCCAGCGCCGCATCGGGCAGCGCGGCCGCCAAGGTTGCGATCAGCCGGCGCACGCCCTCGGCCCGGTCCGCGAAGAGATCGACCAGCTCGCCGGTCATGGTGACGGCATGCCGCGGCGACGCCATGATCTCCGAGCCGGCCGCCTCGATCGCCGTCGTGAGGCGATCCAAGCCCTGCCAGAGCGGACAAGGAATCTGGACGGCGGCCACGATATTTCCAGCGGCGTCGGCCTGGGCGAGCTTCAAGTGCGCACCGCCGACGTCCCAGCCGGTGATGAGGGCGTTGGGAGAGGTGATCATCTCCTGCGCCGACCTCCCGATGGCCGTTCGAGAGACCGTGTTGCCGTCCTGCATGCACGGCTGAGCGACAAGTACCCGAATGCAGAGTTGCGCGGCAGAGGAGGCGCCTTTCCGGCGCTCCGCGCCAGCCCCCCTCCCGGCGCTGCGCGCCGACCTCCCCCTCGAGGGGGGAGGTGAATTCCGTCGCGGCATGCCTCATTCTCCCTCCCCCCTTGAGGGGGAGGGTTGGGGTGGGGGGCGTCCGCGAAGCGGACAGAAGAAAAGCAATACGCCTCGAGTTCGACCGGCCGCGTCACCGCCACAGTCTTGACAAGCTTGAAGCCCATTGCGTCCCCTGCCCTGCAAATCACGCCAACGTCAACGCAACAAAGCCGAACATCAAGAAGACCGCTTCTCCATGGAAATCATCCCCGTCATCGACCTCAAGGGCGGCCAGGCGGTGCTGGCGCGCAAGGGGGAGCGCGAGTCCTATCAGCCGGTCCGCTCGCCTCTCGTGGACAGCAGCGACCCGGTCGCCGTCGTCGAGGCCTATCGCTCGGTCCATGACTTCGCCCGTCTCTACATCGCCGATCTCGACGCCATTGCCGGCGGCCCTGGCCATGCGAAAACGCTCGCCGCGCTGCGATCCCGCTTTCCGGATATCGAGCTCTGGGTCGACAACGGCCTCGCCGATCCCGAGGCTTGCCGAGACTGGCTCGCGCAGGACTCGGGTCGCCTGGTGCTCGGCAGCGAATCGCAGAGCGGCGCGGATACGCTACACGCCCTGGAGAGCGAAGCCCGCCGAGACAAGCTGGTCCTCTCGCTCGACTTCAGCGGCGACGCCTTCATCGGCCCCTCCGCGTTGCTGGAAGACTCCACGCTTTGGCCGCAGGACGTGATCGTCATGACCTTGGCCCGCGTCGGCAGCGGTCTCGGCCCGGACGAGGAGCGCCTTCGGACGATCCGGTCACGCGCCGGCGACAGACGCGTCTTCGCGGCCGGCGGCGTGCGCGGCCTTGAAGATCTCCAGCGGCTCAAGGCCGCGGGCATCGCGGGCGCGCTGGTCGCGAGCGTTCTGCACGACAAGCGGCTCGGCCGAGCGGAGATCGAAAGCCTCGGCTAAAAGGCGAACCGCCGCCGTCGGCGGGAGGCTTCCGCCCCCCGCCGGACAGCCTTAGCGGAAAAAGGAAAGCAGCTTCTGTAGCAGGCCCCCGGCTTCTTCGCGCGGGGGTGGTTCCCGCTCAGGTGCGCGTTCCTTTCAACCGGACGCAGCGAAGGGGTGCGAAGCGCTGTCCTTCTGGGCGACCACGTCGGCGGCGGTCGGCGAGCCGGCGACGGCGCGCTGGATGGCCTCCTTGGTGGCCTGGTAGTTGTAGTCCTGGATCTTCTGGTCGTCCTCGGCCAGCCAATGGATGAAGACGCCGACGCAGATGTAAAGATCGTCGGCCTGGGCCTGGTCTATGGTGCCGTCGGCGACGCTGTCGGCAACGGCCTTGGCAACGGCATACTGCGCCGGACCGAACATCTGCACGGCCTGCGCCGCACCCTTGATCGTCACCTTGTTGAACATGACGGTGTTCGGTTTGGTCGCCAGGTTCGGCGCGACCACCGCCAGCAGCGAGGTGAAACCGTCCTTGTTGTTGGTCAGAGCGTTACAAAACGCGGTCTCTACGGCACTGCCGCGCGGGCCGATGATGAGATCGATATGGGCAACCTCGTTGCCGTCGCCAACGAGCGATTCACCAACCCGGACATTATCTATTCTGGCCATGCATTTGCCTCCCTCATGCTTTGATTCGACCAAGCGAATCTTAAAAACAGGGCCATCCCCTCTTGGCTTAGATCGGGACGGCAGTCCGCACTGCGGCTCTGCCGCTCGCGGTTATCCTTGTTTACGGCGTCGATCCGATATGCCGGATCGACCGGTTCGCCAGATAACAGCCCTGAATTGGACGGGGTTCCCCACCCAAGGATGGTAAACGTAACCTGCAAATTCGGGCAAGGTCTTCCTTGCGACGCGCTCAACTCACGGCGTGAGCGTCTTCGAGCCGGCGCGCGAAGAGACTGGCGACGGTCAGGTCTGCGCTCGTGCCCGGATTGAGTCCTTTGCTCTTGAGGTCGCTGTCGAAGGCGAGCAGTGGCTCCGAGAGATCGGAAATTGTCTTACCGTCTGAGAGCCGGCGATCGAAAGCCTCCGCGTCCCGGCGCACGGTCTCGGCCATAGCGGCGCCGTGCTCGCGGGCGATATGCGTGTCGGCTATACCGGCAAGAAAGGCCAAGTAGATCGACCCCGCAGCGTCGATCTCGTCGTCCGATCTTGCGAGGGCTAGGCGCAATCGCGGCAGGCCGAGCTCGAAGATGTCGGCGAAGCCGTGGCCGTAGTTCCAGGCGATCCGATCGCGCTCGGCCGCGAAGGCCATGGCCTCGGCCAGCGTCACCCTCGCCGGCTCATGCACGTCGTGCTCTTCCGAGGCGCCCAGGCCGGCGGGTTCGGCCAGAGCGATGGCCCGGAAGGTGCGCTCGGCGTCGTCGCGGTCCAGGCCGTCGAGAACCTCGATCATCCGCGCCCGCAAGGACCCGCCCGTCATCGACAGGGCAGCCTGGGCCAAGGGCGCACAGAGCAGGACGATGCCGAGGTTGGTGTTGCAGGCGACGGCCGCGCGCGTGCGACGGACCGCTTCGTGAATGCGCACACCGACCGCCAGCGCAGGGTCTGCCATGACGGGCGCGACGACGTCGGCGCTGGTCACGAAGTCCTGCACGGTCATGCCATGGCCGTCCGCATGGACGTGCACGTTACCCGGCTTGAGCGCCTCCAGCTCAATCACGCAGGCGGCACGGAAGTGCGCGCCAACCTCGGCAGGCTCCATGGTTAGCCGCCGGCACCGCGCCGGGCGCTTTCCGCGCGCATGACCTGCCGGCTACCAATTTCGGCGAGAAAGGCGTCGGCGATGGCCTGGGTGACATCGGTCTCGCTCACCCTCTGCAGGGCGCTCCAGGCCGGCATCGAGTTGACCTCGAGCACGAGCAGCCGGCCGTCGCGGTCGCGTATGACGTCGACCCCGGCATAGCCGGCACCGACCGCATCGAGGGCCCGGACCGCGAGGGCGCCGAGCCCCTTGTCGAGCGGGATCGCTTCCACGCTCGCCCCCTGGCGCACGTTGGTGATCCAGCTCTGGCCGACACGCATCATGGCCGCGACCGGCAAATCGCCGACGACAAGCACCCGACAATCACGCCAGTCTCCCGTGTCCGTCTCGACGTAGCGTTGCAGATAGTAGACGCCGTCGACGGCCTCGGGCGATGGCAAATCGGCCGCCGAGCGGACGAGCTTCAAGCCCCGGCCTTGGGAGCCGAACAAGGGCTTGAGCACGAGGGGAGCGCCGCCGGCAGCCGCAACTTCGACCAGTTCCAGCGCCCGCGCGCGATCTTCGAGCACCCAGGTGTCCGGTGTCGCGATGCCGGCGCGCTGCAGCAGAAAACTGGTCATCGACTTGTCGACGCAGCGCTCGATCGCCCGCGCGTCGTTGAAAACGGCGACACCAGCCTCGCGCAGGGCGTGAAGCAGGCCGAGGCGCAGGGTCACCGCCTGGAAGCTGCCGCCGGGCACGCAACGCACGAAGGCGCCGTCCGGCAGCCGGCCGTCGAAGCCCGGGATCGCCAGGCACGCCGCGCCCTCGATCGCGAAGCCACAATCCGCCAGCGAAACGGCCACCGCCTCGACGCCACGCGCCGCCATGGCCTGCCGCAGCCGCTTGGCGTGCCAATCGACCCGATCCACGAAGAGGGCAACTCTCGGCGCCGCGGACATCCTGTTCTCGCGATTCAACTGAAAGAGCGGTCGATCAGCGCGGGATCGAGCGCGCCGGCGTGGAAACTGCGGCCGCTCTCGAGCGCCGTCACGGTGACCCGCGCGGGACTGAACAGGCTCGGGTCGATGGCGTAGAAGTCGCCCTTGACCGCCTTGAAGGTCTCGGCGAAAGGGTGGCCGTAGTGGTGCGAGGCCGAGCTCGGCAGGCGCTGCGCCAGGTCCTCGGCCTCGTCCTCGGGCCCCGAGACGAAAAGCTGCACCCAGCCGCCATAGATGATCGCGTCGTTGGTGCGCCCCATCGCCGCCGTGAAATCCGGCGCGGGCGGCGGCAGCGGGGCGGAGCCGACGCCGTCGACCACGCGGTCGAGCGGAAAGCCGAGCTCATGCAGCTTGTGCAGGGCGACCTCGAGCACGCGCGCGACGATCTGCACGCAGCCGGCCAGGCTTCGCGTCGGCGTCAGGATCAAGGTTAGGCGCTCGGGCGGCAGGCCGCAGTCCTGAAGCATCTTGGCCCGCAGGCCGGCCGGTGGCGGCTTGTCGACCTCGAGCACGAAGACCGCGCTCTCCGAACTGTCGCGATAGTCCAGCTCTTCGAACAGCGGCTCCTTGGCAACCAGGGCGCGGCCCGGGCCGGAGCCCAGCGCGAAGTAGGCCTCGTCGCCCTCGCCATGGGACAAACTCCAGCCGGCGTACTGGCTGCCGAGGCAGGCGAGCACAGGGTTGGCCGAGCGCACCGTGAGCGACCAGGGCCAGCGCTCGAGAAGGCCGTTGGTCTCCAGCGTAACGCGGCCGAGCCCGCCCATGCAGATCTCGGCGATGCGCAGGCCGGCCTCGATGCCGCCCGGCACGACGCTGCCGCCGTCGATCACCACGCTGCCTTCCGGCATTTCCGCCACGCCGACGCGCAGCGAAGCGGCATCGCGGCGCAAGGCCTGAACGAGAGGCTCCGCAAGCTGGCCGACGCTCGGCCAAGCCGCGGCCTTGGTGAGCACGGCCTCGTTCATGGCGAGACCGCGAGCGGGGTCGCGGTCTGCTCGATCGCTCGGCCAAGCGCGGATCTCTGAGCCGCCAGAAGCTCCAAGACGCGAGCCGCGCGTTCCTGAAGGCTCGTCCGCACCTCGTGGCCCGAGCCACCCGTGGCTCTGACCGTGCAGACCGGCTCGCCCTGTCGGATCGAGGCGCCGGCGTGCGGCCGGTCCATGGTCCAGACGGGCCAGTGTAGATCGAGCGGCACGGCAATGGCTTGCGGCGCATAGACCACTTGAATGCCAGCGCACCGCCGCAATGCCGGCTGCCTTTCCGGCAGCCGACCATCGCAAGCCCGGCAGTGCCAGGCGAACAGGCCGGGCGGGATGCCCGCGTCGAAGATGTCGAGGGTCGCGCCGGGACGCGGGTTGACCTCGATCAGCCAGGGACCGTCACCATCGACGATGAAATCGGCGCTGTTCAATCCGATCAGGCCGGTGTCGGCGACCAAGGCCGCAAGCTGCGCTTCGATCGTCCGCGCCAAGCTTGCCGCGATCGTCGCGGGCCGGAGCGCGCCGCCGAAGAGAAAGCTCGGCCCGATGCCTTCGGCCGGCCAGGACTCGCTGAAGCCCAGCGTAAGCGCCGATCTGCCGTCCGCGAGGAACGAGGCCGAGACCTGCCGGCCGCGAACGAAGACTTGGAAATAGCTTGCGGGCTGGAGCGCCGCCGAGGACGTGGCCCGCATCACATGCCATCCACCCGAAGCGCCGGCGCGTTTGACGAGCCAGCCGGCGTGATCCGCCGGCGGACTGCACCTCGTCTCGGGATGAGCGATGCCGAGCCTCCGGCACAAGGCCGCAAAGCTGATCGGGTCCTTCAGGGCCGCGACGACATCGGGCGCGTTGCCCAGCAAGCGACGGCCGCGGGCGAGGGCGGCGAGCAGAGGCGCTCGGTCCTCGAAACCGGCGCCGTACACCAACGCGGGCCTGTCGAGGCCTTCCGCGGTCGCCGCCGCGGCCGCCAGCAACCCAGCCTCCTCGAACCCCGAGATGACATCGCCGGACACGCGCCGGCAGTCCTCGGCCAGCTCTCGCGTGTCCCGGTCGCCGAAGAGGTCGAGGACGAAAGGCCGATAGCCTGCACGCCGCGCGGCCGCGGCGAGCGCCCGAGCGGACAGCGCGGCGATCAAGACGCTGTTCGGGCCGTCAGGCAACGAGACCTCGCGCCATGGCGAAGGCTTCGCGGAAGTCCAGGACGAGCGCCTGCTCCTCCTCGATCATGCGCCGGAATAGGCCGGACTCGACCTGATACTTGATGTTGCCGATCGCGAGCGCGCCGACGCCGACGGCCGCGCTGTCCGTCAAGGACGCGCCGTTGTCCTGCACGCCCAGGCCCTCGATGCCCGAAGGCGGCACGGCGTTGACGTCGGCGGCGACGATCAGGCGCCCGGCGGCCCGAAGCTGCTCGGCCGAGACGATCTGAAGGCCCGCGCGCCCGGCACAGAGGATCACCTCCGCGTCGCTCACCAGACCGCTCTTGAGCGCGTCGCTGCTGCCGTCGGCGTAGGCGAGGTCGGTATTGAAGCGGGTCTTGGCATCTTCGGCTGCGGCCTTGACCCGCGCCTCGCCATCGTAGCCGACCAGGGTCACCTTGGCGCCCTCCAGACCGGCGATGACACCGGCCGAATAGCCGACCACACCGGTCGCGCCGAACACGGCGACCTTACGGCCGGCCCAGCCCGAGCCGGTCTTGTCGCGAAGCTGCTCGCCGACGCAGGCGACCATGGCCGCCGCGGTCGTGAAAGAGCCGGCCGGATCTGCGAAGAGAGAGACTTCGAAGGGCGGAAAGGTCGCCTCCTTCGCCGCCTTCAGCATGTCGAGCGCGAGGCCGGCGTTCTTGCCGCCGATGAAGACGCCGGTGCACTTGGCGCCCTTGGGCCCGCGCGAAAAGATGGCGTCCTGCACCAGGCCGGCGACCTCGGTCAGCTCGACGTTGGTATAGGGCACCGCCGCCGCGAAGCCCGCATCCAGCGCCATGTTGACGTCAAAGGGGCTGACATGCTTGAGCGGACTCAGCATGTGCAAGATGTATGGCCGTTCCATTCCCCCTCCCCGTCTCTTGTCGTTGGGCCCGGCCTTACGCACGGTGGACCGGACGCCGTCGGGCCGTCGAGCTCTAGGCGATGCTGGCCGCTTGCGCCCTTGCCGTGACGGTCGCGCCCCGATTGCGGCCGCGGCAAAGCAGGAACGCCAGACCGGTCTCTTCCGCGAACCGCCGTTGCGCCGCTTCGAGCAACCTCCGCCCCTCCGCATCCGACGATAACACGCCGAAGCCCGTCGGGCCCCAGGAGCTTTGTCCCAGGCCGGCGACGTCCTCGTCCTCCAGCCAGGCCAGCACTTCGGCAACCGCGGGACTGGCGTAGCGGCCACCCTGCGCGGCGGCGAAGTGGTCGCCGGTGCTGCGCTGCAGCTCCGTCACGGCCGCACCGAAGGTCGCGAGGTCCCGCTCGGCCAAGGCCGGCAGGGCCGACATGATCACCAGGCGGCAGAGCCGCGCCGCCTCGGCCGCGGGAAAGGCCGGCAGACGCCGGAACGCCTCGCTCTCGGCCTCGCCATGCAGGCCGTCGCGGTCCCGGTCGAAGATCAAGAGGATGCGCCAGGCCTCCGGAAACGGAAGGCGCGACACGATCGGTGGCGGGAGCGCCCCGCTCGCGCCCCGGCCGCCGTCGAGCAGGACGCCGCCCTGCTCGAAAGCCCCGATACCGATGCCCGAGCGCGCGCCGCGATCGAGCACTTGGGCGATCTCCCGCGCTGTCAGGTCGCGGCCCAACAGCCGACACACCGCCGTCCCCACGGCGAGCGCGAGCTGGGTGCCGGAGCCGAGGCCGTTGTGGGCCGGGATCGCGTCTTCGATCTCGACGAAGACGCCCTCGCCGACGCCAAGATGCTCGAGCGTTCGCCGGGTGTAGTCGGCGGCGCGCGCCGCGTCGGGTCCTCGGGCGGCCGTGCGCTCAGCGCGCGCCGCGTGGAGCTGCGTGCCCAAACCGTCGAGCGCGATCCCGAGGCTGCCGAAGCGCCGGCCGAGTTCGCCGTTGAGATCCAGGAACCCCAGATGGAGCCGGGCCGGCACGGCCACGCTCACCCGATGCGACGAGCTCGGGTCTTCGGCAAGCGCCGGGGCTGGGCGAGTTGCCTGAGGCAAGGGAATTACCTATGCTCCGAAACGGACCCGGGACGGTGACAAAATCGGAATCGGAAATCAATGACCGAGCGATCCGAGGAACGGACCTACAGCGACGAAGAGGTCGAGGCGCGGCTCAAGCAGGACCTGCCGAACTGGTACCTGGAGAAGGGCTGGATCCGGCGCAAATACAAGACCAACTCCTGGAAGGGCACGCTCATGGTGATCAACACCGTGGGCCATTTGTCCGAGGCCGCTTGGCACCACCCGGACATCACCGCCTCCTACGCCTGGGTCGAGGTGCGCCTGCAGAACCATGCGGCCAAGGGCATTACCGACAAGGACTTCGAGCTCGCCAAGAAGATCGAGGACGTCGTGCAGTGGCAGCCCGGCGCCGAAAGCGGGGCGCTCGAAGGCACCCCGAACGAAGACCAGCGCTTCGCCTACATCAAGTACGACAGCTAAGGTTCTGCCCGTCGTTTCAGCAGCCTAGGGTTAGTTATCCACACCTAGGGTTGCATTCCTGAGGCGACTCTGGCAGTTGATGCCGGAGTCGATTCGGGAAGGGAAATTTCATCGAAACGCCACGGGGCAGCATCTTCTCCCATGCCATTGTTCGCAATGGGGACGGTCGATCGCCTTCGAGCTGGGGTCCGAGGCGAACGGGAAATGCGCTCCGCGACGACAGACGTCTTGAAAGGAAGACGACATGAGTTTCGTGAAGTGCCGGCGCCTTAGCTCGATTGCTCTCACGCTGTTAGTCGGCCCGGCCGCGGCCTTGCACTTGAGCGCCTCGAGCGCTTCGGCGGCCCCGGTCATCTCGATGGACATGGACCCCGGCACGCCAGGCATTCAGAGCGCGCTGACGGTCGCGCCGCAGACGACCTTCAA
>JAKSDN010000588.1 GCA_022360075.1 Kiloniellales bacterium
AATAAATCGCCTCCGGCATCGCCGTAGAGCACGTCGGCGCCCTCGCCGCCGAACAGCGTGTCGGCGCCGCCCGTGGTCGTGCCGATGCCTCCAACCCCTAGGTCGCGCCCGGCATCGCCATAGAGCACGTCGGCGCCGACACCGCCGGTGAGCGTGTCGGCGCCGCCCGTGGCCGTGCCGTCATTGGCCCTTAAGTCGCCTCCGGCATCGCCGTAGAGCACGTCGGCCGCGTTACCGCCAAGGAGCACGTCGGCGCCGCCCGTGGCCGTGCTAGCACCGGACGACAAATCGCGTCCGGAATCGCCGTAGAGCAGGTCGTCGCCCTCGCCGCCGAAAAGCGTGTCGGCGCCGCCCCCGACCGTGCCGCCACGAGAGGGGCGTAAATCGGATCTGGCATCGCCGTAGAGCTGGTCGGCGCCCTCGCCGCCGAACAGCGTGTCGGCGCCGCCCGTGGTCGTGCCATCTGTTGAGGTACCTAGGCCGAGTCCGGCGTCGCCGAAGAGCAAGTCGGCGCCCTCGCCGCCGAAAAGCGTGTCGGCGCCGCCCGTGGCCGTGCCACGTGAGGCAAATAGCCTGTCTCCGGCATCGCCGTAAAGCTGGTCGGCGCCCTGGCCGCCGAAGAGCGTGTCGGCGCCGCCCGTGGCCGTGCCACGTGTGGCACTTAGGCTGGCTCCGGCATCGCCGTAGAGCTGGTCGGCGCCGCTGCCGCCATAAAGCGTGTCGTCGGCGCCGCTCACATTGGATGGAGCACTTACCACGTCGCCATAGAGCAGGTCGGCGCCGCCATTATCGATGCCGCTGGCATCGCCGTAGAGCAGGTCGCCCTCGGCCCCGCCGATGAGCGTGTCGTTGCCGGTCCCGCCGTCGACCCGGTCTTCGAGCAGGCCGCCGGTGACCCTGTCGTCGCCGGCTCCGGCGAAGAAGGTGTTGCTCGAGTCCCAGTTGAGGCTGCCTGGCCCCGGCTCGCTGTCCGGCAGGGTGACGATGTCGTCGCCGGCGAGGGCGTGATACTGCGAGCCCGCGAGGAAGGGCGGCGGCGCCACGTTCAGGTCGCGGCTGTCGTCGCCCGGGGTGAACAGCAGGTCGACCGGGCTGCCGCCGATCCGCAGCTCGAAGGCCTCGAAGTTCTGCACCGTGAGCTGGCCCAGGCCGGCGCCCGAGAAGTCGAAGGTGACCGGGCCGGTGAGACCTAGCCCCAGGACGCGGAGGATCTCATTCAGGATGTCAAGGTTGGCGGCTTGCGCCGCGGTCAGCGCGATGACCAGGCTGTCGGTGTCGGCGCCGCCGTCGTAAGTGTCGTGGCTGCCGCGGATGCTGCTGCTCAGGTTGAAGACCAGGCGGTCGTCGCCGGCCTCGCCGGAGAGCGTGTCGTTGCCCGCCCCGCCGGTCAGCGTGTCGGCGCCGCCAGCGCCGTTGGCGACCACGCCGACCGGCAGGCCGGCGGTGATGCCGCTGGCGTCGACCGTGTTGGACTGGTCGTCACCGTTGAAGACGATGGTCGAGACCGAGAGCCCAGTGCCGGTGAGGTCGCCGATGAGGAGATTGTCGCCGCCGCCGCCGGCCGTCAGCGTCAGGTCCTCGACCCCGGTGAGCTGGGCGATCAGGGTGCTGCCGGTCGGATGGCTGGTGTCGCGCAGGCCGTCGAAGAACGCATCGAAGCTGACCGCCACGTCCGCCGCCGGCAGGCTGCCGTCGAAGTCGTCGGCCTTCTCGACCACGTAGTCCCGCGG
>JAKSDN010000983.1 GCA_022360075.1 Kiloniellales bacterium
AGATCTCCGCGAACTCCGTCGCCTCGGTCATGGCCGTGCCGGTCATGCCGGCGAGCTTCGGAAACAGCCGGAAATAGTTCTGGAAGGTGATCGAGGCGAGGGTCTGGTTCTCCTGCTGGATCTGCACCCGCTCCTTGGCCTCGAGCGCCTGGTGCAGGCCCTCGGAGTAGCGCCGGCCCTCCATCATGCGGCCGGTGAATTCGTCGATGATGACGACCTTGTTGTCCTTGACGATGTAGTCGGTGTCGCGCTGGAACAGCTTGTGCGCGCGCAGCGCCTGGTTCACGTGGTGCAGCAGCGAGATGTTCTGGATGTCGTAGAGCGAGCCTTCTTCCAGATGCTCTGAGTCGCCGAGCAGCGCCTCGACCCGCTCGACCCCGGATTCGGTCAGGGTCACGGCGCGAGCCTTCTCGTCCTTCTCGTAGTCTTCTTCCGACAGCTTCGGGATCACGGTGTCGGCGAGCTGATAGAGCTCCGAGGAGTCCTCGGTCGGGCCGGAGATGATCAGCGGCGTGCGCGCCTCGTCGACCAGGATCGAGTCGACCTCGTCGACGATGGCGTAGTTGAACTCGCGCTGGACCATCTCCTCCAGGCGGAACTTCATGTTGTCGCGCAGGTAGTCGAAGCCGAACTCGTTATTGGTGCCGTAGGTCACGTCGGCGGCATAGGCCGCGCGGCGCTGCTCGTCCTGCAGGCCGTGGACGATGCAGCCCACGGTCAGGCCGAGGAAGCGGTAGATCTGGCCCATCCATTCGGCGTCGCGCTGGGCCAGGTAGTCGTTCACGGTGACGACATGGACCCCCTTGCCGGACAGGGCGTTGAGATAGACCGGCAGCGTGGCGACCAGGGTCTTGCCCTCGCCGGTCTTCATCTCGGCGATCATGCCCCGGTGCAGGATGGTCCCGCCCATGAGCTGCACGTCGAAATGGCGCTGGCCCAGGGTGCGCTTGGCCGCCTCGCGCACGGTGGCGAAGGCGTCGACCAGGAGGTCGTCGAGTGACTCGCCGTCGGCCAGGCGCTTGCGCAGCCAGGGCGTACGCGCGGCCAGCTCCTCGTCGCCCAGGGCCTCGAGCTCGGGCTCCAGCCCGTTGATATCGCTGACAATGCGCGATAGGCCCTTGATATAGCGATCGTTGGCGGTTCCAAACAGCCGCTTGGCAAGCCCGCTGAACATGCGAATCCTCGGTGGCGCAAGGGTTTGGGGGAGAGCAAGGCCCTTTCGCCGACAGACATAGGACCCGCCGTGATATCTGTCAACGATGGCCCTGGGCAGGCTGCGAGCGACCCAGGGCGGCCGGACGGACTAGCACGGGCGGGGGTGCTCAGCGCCGGGCGAGGACGACGTCGATCAACTCGGGCTCGCTGTCGGCATCGCCGACCCGGGTGAAGACGATCGGGGCCGTCTCGATGCCCTCGGCCATCAGTCGGCTGCGCACCAGGATCGCCCGCTTGACGGCGCGCCGCTTGGCCATGGCCGCGGCCTCCTCGCCGCCGCTCCAATAGGCCAGGATCTCGATCGGCG
>JAKSDN010001094.1 GCA_022360075.1 Kiloniellales bacterium
CTCAAGATGTAGATGAAAACACGCGGACTTAGGCCCCAGATCTGGTATGGGGATGTTAACGTTTCGTTAGGAATTTCGGCCGCGGCCGCCTCTCGCGGCCTGGCGAGCCCGAAAGGTGAGACCTAGGCCGATGACAAAGCTCAAGGTTTGCTGCATTGCCTCGGAGGCGGAGGCCGAGCTTGCCATCAACCAGGGGGCCGACGCGCTGGGGCTGGTTTCGGCGATGCCGAGCGGTCCGGGCGTGATCGAGGAGGAACTGATCGCGAGAATTGCGGCTCGGGTCCCGGCCCCTGTGGATAGCTTCCTGCTGACTTGCGAGGCCGAGGCAGCGGCGATCGTCGCGCAACTGCGCCGCTGCGGCACCACGACCGTGCAGCTGGTCGATGCGGTGGCACCCTCGGCCTATGCCGCGATCCGCCGGGCATTACCGGACCGCCGGATCGTCCAGGTCGTCCATGTCGAGGACGAGAGCGCATTGGCCCAGTCTCGCGCGGCGGCCGAACAGGTCGATGCACTGTTGCTCGACTCCGGGCGGCCGAGCCTGGCGGTCAAGCAGCTCGGTGGCACCGGCCGGGTCCACGACTGGTCGCTCAGCCGCCGGATCGTCGAGTCGGTTTCGGTCCCGGTCTTTCTCGCCGGCGGCATCCGACCGGACAACGTCGGTCAGGCGATCGCCGCGGTGCGGCCCTACGGCATCGACCTTTGCTCCGGCGTGCGGACGGAGGGCCGGCTTGACCCGGCGAAGCTCGGGGCTTTGGTGGCGGCGATGGCGGCGGCTTGAGGGTCGCCCACGCCACCCCACTCTTAATGTCATCTTCGGGCGAAGACCCGAGGATCCATGGAAGGGCCCGAGCTCGCTATCGAAATGGATCCTCGGGTCTCCGCTACGCTCCGCCCGAGGATGACAGTCTGAGTTCTGTGTTATTCAGCTTTCGGACAGATCTCCGCGCCCGCCTTGGGCGTCGCATCCGAGTAAATCGTAATCAGCCCGATCGTTTTGGCGTCGTTCGGGTCGTCCGCGCGGCAGTAGACCTGGTTCAGGATCTCGACGCCGCCCTCGTCGGAAGGCGTGTAGAAGCCCTTGCTCTTCCAGCGCCGATAGCGCTCCCAGCCGTCGCTGCCGGCCTGGCAGCAGGCGGCGGCCGCGCGCGTCGCCAGGCCGAAGAGGTCGGCGGCGCTCTGCCGCAGCGCGTAGCCTTTGATCGGGTGCCAGTATCGGCCGTCGGCGCTGGTGACGCCCAGGCTGTAGATCAGGCCTTCGACGACCTCCTCCCGTGCCGAGGGCATGTAGCAGGCCTTGGCCTCCGCTTGGAGCTGGAGAAAACGGCCGCGGAAGTGCAGCCCGCCGATCGAGCCGTCCTCCCACTCGCCGCAGAAGACATGGTCGAAGCCCTGATGCGTCAGCCAGATCTGCCCGAGCCGCGAAAGGACGTCCTCGCGCGGCAGCGTGGCCCACGAGGCCGGGAGCGTCGCGATCAGTTGTTCAAAGTGATCTTGGATCAGGGCCTGGAACTCCGCTGCCGTGACCCGTCCGCCGAGCGGCCCGCAGGCGCGCAGCACGGCACGATCGAATGCATCGATCGGCGGCGCCTCGGGCAGGGACAGGGTCGCGGGATCATCGTCGAAGAAGGCCGGGCACTGCGGGCCGACGTTTAGGGGCGAGTCAAGCCGGCCGAGATCGTAGTCCCAGTAGCTGCGATCCGCCGCCTTCGCGGAGAAGCCGGACGAAATCACGGCGAACACGAGGAGCGCGAGGATAGCCGGCATGCCTAGCCGTCCAGCAGCTTGCGCATGATCGGCCGCGTCTCGGAGCGCCGCGCGACCTCCTGGTAGCCCGCGCGCCGGAAGGCGCTGGCCAGGCCGGTCCAGGCATAGACCGCCGGGTAATTCGGCTTGTTCGGCTCGACGGGATAGCCCTCGACGGCCGGCGCGCCCTGGTTCTTGGCGTAGTCGGCGGCGGCTCCGAGCAGGCGCGCCGAAAGGCCGCGCCGGCGTTGGTCCTTGCGCAGGAAGAAGCAGGTCACAGACCAGACCGGCAGATCGTCGACCGGCTGCAGGATGCGCGAGCGGGCGAGCCCCGGAAAGGCCGTGCGCGGCCCGAGCGAGCACCAGCCGACCGCCTCGCCGGCCTCGTAGGCGAGCAGCCCCGGCGGCTCTGCGGACTCCGTCAGCGCCTTCAGGGCCGCACGGTTGCCGTCGCCCTTGCCGGCCTCCCAGTCCTTGCGCGCGCAGCGCCAGAGCATGCACCAACAACCGCCGCTCGCACCGCGCGGCCCGAACAGTGCTTCGCGGTCGGGCCAGCGATCGGCGGTGACGGGGTGAATTTCCATGGTGCGTCCTGCTACGCCCCCTCGGCGAGGGGCAGGTTGACCAGCAGGTTCTGCGGCTTGAGCCGGAGCTGGCCGTCCTGGGTCATGCAGAGCGCGAGATAGACCGGACGGCCGGCGATGGCGGCCGGCATCAGCGTGGGATCGCGGAACTCCAGGCGAAAGAGCGACAGCAGGCAGGCCAGGCGCGCCTCTTCGACCTCGACGCCGTTATAGAGGTCGTTCAGCAGGCGGCTGCCCTCGGCGTCGAGGCCGATGTGCCAGACCCACTTCTCGTCGCTGATCTTCTGCACCGGCTGGATCGAGATCTCGACATCGAGGAAGTGCCGGACCCAGGCCTCCAGCATCCGGCAGAGCGCATCCAGGCCCGGGCCGGCGAAGTTGAGATTGAGCACGGTGTCGTGGGCCTGGTCGCGGGTCCAGTAGATCGCCGCGTTGTCCTCGGTCAGCACGTCGAGCTCGACGGTGCGCAGCGGCGTCTGGGCCTCGGCGATGAGCTGGCCGAGCGAGCCGAAGCCGCCCGTGGTGGCGTACATATCCACCGTCTCGGCGTCGGCTGCCATGATGTGGCCGTCGTTGATGGTGACCTTCTGGCCCCGGAACAGGAACTCGCCGGCACGGGCGCGCAGGCCGTCCTCCTCGCCCTCGAGGAAAGCGCGGGCGATGACGTGGGCGAGCTGGTCGACGAAGAGCGGCGGCACCGGCACCGGCCCTTGCTTCAGAAAGAGCTCGAGATAGCACTGCTCCAGCGTGCCGGCCGCGACGAGACGGTCGCGAAAGGCCAGCACGATCTGATAGTTCTCGCGCGCATCGGGATCGGCGAGCGCGCCCAAGCGCGCTTCGGAGACCGCCTCGCGCGGGTTGCGCAGCAGGGCCTCATGGAGGCTGCGCTCGGCGGCGCAGGACTCTTCGAGCGGCCGGACCTCGGGTCGGTTGAAATAGGCGCGCAGGAAGTCGTCGGTGACCAGGAGATGGCCCCGCTCGCCCCGCTGCAGCAGATGAAAGCCCGAATCGCGCCAGAAGTCCGGCATGGCGGCTTGTATAGGGGGAGCGCCCGCGGCCTGTCCAGCGCCCCCTTTCCCGGGCCGGACGGCCCCTGGACGGGGCGCCCGGCAGGTGTAATAGTCCCGTCCGCCGACAGACCCCGGCAAGACTCCGCATGGTACGGGCGGCGCGAAGAGAGGACGACACGGCCATGACCCTGGGCACCCGGCTC
>JAKSDN010000702.1 GCA_022360075.1 Kiloniellales bacterium
CAGGGGCGCGAGCGAAACCGGGTCGATCACCTCGGCTGCGATGCCGACCTCTTCCAGCGCCCGGCGGGCGCGCAGCGCCTCGACCACCATGTGGCTGATCGCGACGATGGTCACGGCCTCGCCCTCGCTCAGGCGCCGCGCCCGGCCGAGTGGCAGCGCATAGGGCTCCTGCGGCACCAGCCCCTTGTTCCCGTAGAGCATGCGATGCTCCATGAAGATCACCGGATTGTCGTCGCGGATCGCGGCGATCATGCAGCCCTTGGCGTCGTGCGGCGTGGTCGGTGCTACGACCTTCAGGCCCGGCACATGCATGAAGTAGGAGTGGAAGGCCTGGCTGTGCTGGGCGCCCTGGCCCCAGCTTCGGCCGATGATCCCACGCACGACCAGCGGCACCTGCGTGGCGCCAGCCTGCATATAGCGGGTCTTGGCCGCCATATTGACGAGCTGGTTCATGCAGAGCATCAGGAAGTCCATGCGCTGATGCACATGGATCGGCCGCATGCCGGCCAGGGCGGCCCCAACCGCCATGCCGGTCATGGCGTCCTCCGAGAGCGGCGTGTCGAAATTGCGATCCGCGCCGAATTCCTCGTGCAGCCCCGCCGTCGTGCCGTACATGCCCTTCGGGTCGTCCACGCCCAGACCGAAGACGAAAACCGAGGGATCGCGCGCCATCTCCTGGCGCGTCGCCTCGTAGAGCGCCTCGGCGTAGGTCAGCGACCGCCCGGCGCCGTCACCGCCACCGTTGTCAGCGATAGACATGGTCGAAGAGTTCCATGTCGCCAGGAAAGGGGCTCGCCTCGGCAAAGGAGATCGCCGCGGCGATTTCCTCTTCGATAGTCGACTCCAGGCTTTGCCGCTCGGCCGGCTCCAGGAGCGCCCCGAGCCGCGCGACCTCGTCGCGCGCGATCCAGTCGTCGAGCTCCCTGTCCGGCCGGTAGTCGAGATAGCGGTCCTCTCCGGGGCCGACGTGATCGCGCCAGCGATAGGTCGTGCATTCGAGGAACTGCGGCCCACCGCCCGCGCGGATCGCCGCCACGGCCGCGCGGGTCTTCTCGTAGACCGCATCGGTCGGGCTGCCCTCGATCAGGCTCGCCGGCATGCCGTAGGACTCCGCCCGCGCGCAAAGATCGGGCGTCGGCTGCCGATCGGTGATCCGGCTGTAGATCGCATAGAAGTTGTTCTCGCAGACGAAGAGCAGCGGCAGTCGCTTCAAAGCGGCGAAATTCATGCTCTCGTGGAAGACGCCTTCCTCCACCGCCCCGTCGCCGAAGACAACCGCGACGACGCTGTCGCGGCCCTGCATCCTCATCGCCAGGGCATAGCCGACGGCCTGGGGTATCGTCGTGGCGACGATGGCCGAGGTGCCCATCATGTTGGCGGCGGTGTCGACCAGGTGCATCGATCCGGCCTTGCCCCGGGCGCAGCCGTCCTGCTTGCCGTAGAGCTCTGCCATCATGGCCTTCAGATCACCGCCCTTCGCCAGATAGAGCGCGTGCCCGCGATAAGTGCCGAACAGCACATCGCGCGCTTCGAGCGCCTCGCAAAGGCCGACGGCGACCGACTCCTGACCGATCGAGAGGTGGACCGGGCTCTTGATCTTGTCGGAGGGGTAGATCCGGACGATCTCCTCTTCGACCCGCCGAATCCGATAGAGCGAGCGGTAAAACCGTGTCAGCAAAGTTCCATCGGCTGGCATAGACCGGATGACCTCGTCCCCGCCCAAAGTTGCTTGCCCAGAAGTCGATGTCACGAGCCGGAGCCGCCGTCGCGGCTCCCCGAAGCGCCGCCAAACTAGTCTCGTCCAACGGGGATCACAACCGCCTCGCCGACCGCCGGTTGCAGCCGGCTATTGACCGGACTCCTGGGCTTTCGTAAAGACGGGAGCGGGCCCGGGCAGGCGGCTTCGCCGCCCCGAGAGGTGGACGGCCTCTCGGAAATCGCCCGGTTCGGTACCGCTGGCGGTGGCTTAGGGTGCCATCCTGTTCCTTAGGCCGAAGGTAGGCTCTTAGGTGATCATAACCGCGACACCCTACCGGATCTCGTTCTTCGGCGGCGGGACCGACTATCGCGCCTGGTACGAACAGCACGGCGGCGCCGTGCTGTCGACCACGATCAACCGCTATTGCTACCTCCAGTGCCGCTATCTCCCGCCCTTTTTCGATCACAAGCATCGTATCGTCTGGTCGCGGATCGAGACACCGAACGATTCCAACGAGATAGAGCATCCGGCCGTACGTGAGGCGATCAACTATCTCGGCATCTCGGAAGGCCTGGAGATCCATCATTTCGGCGATCTGCCGGCGCGCGCCGGTCTCGGCTCCAGCTCATCCTTCTCGGTCGGACTGCTGCACGCGCTGCACAGCCTGCGCGGGGCCCTGGTCAACAAGGAGACCCTGGCGCGCCAGGCGATCCACCTGGAGCAAGCCCTGATCAAGGAGGCTGTAGGGGTCCAGGATCAGATCGCCGCCGCCTACGGCGGTCTGAACCTGATCAAGATCCAACGCAACGGGCTCTTCGACGTCCAGCCCATTCCGCTGACCGAGGAGCGGCTGAACGCGCTCGAAGCGCGCCTCCTGCTCGTCTACACCGGCATCTCGCGCAGCGCTTCGGACATCGCCAAGAAACAGATCGCCGCGGTGCCGAAGAAGACCGCGGTACTGAGCCGCATGCGCGAGATCGTGGACGAGGGCGCGGCGATCCTGGCCAAGGCGGATGCGCTGTCGGACTTCGGCCACCTGCTCCATGAGAGTTGGGAGCTCAAGCGCGAGATCACGCCGGAGATCACGACCAGCCTGGTCGAGGAGGTCTATGCGCGCAGCCGTGCCGCGGGGGCCTTGGGTGGCAAGCTATTGGGCGCCGGCGGCGGCGGCTTCATGCTTCTTTTCGTGGAGCCCGAGGATCGCGAGGCCGTCGTCGACGCCTTGGAAGACCTGCTGGTCATTCCCTTTCGCACGGAACGCGCCGGCACGCGCATCGTCGCCTACGAACCGAACGGCTATGCCTTCGATCGATAGCTTGCCTGCCAGTGCCGGGACCGGGCTGTCGGATCGGGGCGTGATGGAGTCGCTTTCCCTTCCGCTGCCCAGGGTGTTTCCAGCCGGGACCGCAGGATCGGAGAGCTGCGGTCCGATAACCTCCTGACGACATGCTCAGCGCCCTCCTGCACATCAACAGCGCCGATATTCAAAAGGCGGCTGCCGACATCAAGGGCGGCGCTGCGAACTATCACCTCTGGCACCTGCTGGCCTGGCAGGAGATCAAGCAGCGCTATCGCCGCTCCACACTCGGCCACCTCTGGCTGGCCGTCTCGATGATCGTCAGCCTGACGACCATGGGCGTGCTGGTGACCTACCTCTTCAACCACTCCTTCGAGCGCTTCATTCCCTATCTTTGCGCCAGTCTGGTTTTCTGGCAGTTCATGCAAGGGATCCTGAACGAAGGCTCGACCTGCCTGATCCAAGCCCAGACCTGGATCATGCAGATCGAACGCCCGCTCTTCACCTATGTGATGCAGATGCTGTGGCGCAACGTCATCGCGCTCGGCCACAACGCGCTCGTCTTCGTCGCCGTGTCGATCCTGTTCACGCAGGTCCCCAACGCGAACATCCTCTGGGCCTTCGTGGCCTTCCCGCTGGCGCTGCTGGCGATCGGCTGGATGGGCCTGCTGGTGGCCATTCTGTCGGCCCGCTTCCGCGACATCCCGGTGATGCTGCAGAACGCCGTCGCGGTGCTGTTCTGGGTCACGCCCATCGTCTACTTCCCCGATCAGCTCGGCGACCGCCGCTTCATCGTCGACCTCAATCCCTTCAGCCATATCCTGATCCTGTTCCGCGCGCCCTTCCTCGGCGAGGCGCCGTCGCCCGATAACTGGCTCTGGGTCGGCACCATCGCGGTGCTGGGCTGGGCCGGCACGCTGCTCGTCTTCGCGCGCTTCCGCTCGCGCGTCCCCTACTGGCTGTGACCGGACGAGGCGCTCAGCCCATGTACTACATCCGCGCCAAGGACCTGGTCATCGAGTTCCCGATCTACAGCAGCACCGGCCGGTCCCTGCGCCACTACCTCGTCATCGACCGTCTGCGCGCGCCGTCGCGCCAGCCCTCGCTCACCGAGAACATCGGCGGACGAATCATCTTCGACGGCCACGGGCGCCGGACGGTGCGGGCCATCGACGGCATCGATTTCGCCTTCGAGGAAGGCGACCGGGTCGGCATTCTCGGCCACAACGGCGCCGGCAAGAGCACGCTGCTGAAGTGCATCGCCGGCATCCTCGAGCCGATCGCCGGCTCCGTCGAGCGGGAGGGTCGGGTCAGCCCGATGTTCAGCCTGAACGAGGGGATGGACCCCGACTCCACGGGCATCGAGAACATCGTCCTGCGTTGCCGGGTAATGGGGCTGGACAAGGCCGAGATCGACAAGGTCGTCGCGGACGTCAGCGAATTCTGCCGCCTGGGCGAATACCTCGACATGCCGATGCATACCTACTCGTCGGGCATGCTGGTACGCCTGGCCTTCGGCATCGCCACCGCCTTGCCGCACGAGATCCTCGTGATGGACGAGATGATCGGCGCCGGCGACGCCGCCTTCGTCGAGCAGGCCCAGAAGCGCCTGGAAGTCTTCATCGACCGCGCCCGCATCGTCGTCCTCGCCTCTCACAGCGAGGCCATCATCCGCTACTGGTGCAATAAGGTGATGATCCTTAACCACGGCGAGATCGCTTTCACCGGTAGCGTCGATGAAGGCCTGAGCAAGTACTACGAGATGGTCCACGGCGCTCCGCCGACCGAGGCTCCGGCGGCGGGCTGAACCGACGGTATCACGCTCAAACCGCTCGACCGAGCGAGAGGAGACAAAGGTGACGGCGCTGATCCATGAGGAGGAAGTCAAGGGCAGCGGCGCGGCGGCCATCCTGGTGACGCCCGACGAGAAGATCCTGCTGCAGCTTCGCGACGACAAGCCCGGCATCTGGTTTCCGGGCCTCTGGGGCCTGTTCGGCGGCGCCAACGAGCCTGGCGAGACGATGGAAGAGGCCCTCGGCCGGGAGCTTGAGGAGGAACTGGGCTTTCGGCCGCAAACGCTCGAGTACATGTGCAACCTGGTCTTCGACCTGGGCAGCTTCGAAGACGGCTATCGGCGGCGGGTGTTCTTCATAGCCCCGGTCACCGAAGCTCAGTGCAACACGAGCTTTCTGGGCGAAGGACGAGAGAAGCGCCTGTTCTCGGCCGAGGAGATCCAATCCTCGGGCCAATTCGCCGATATCGTGCCCTACGACGCCTTCGCCATCATGCTGTACCTGAAACGAGACGTCGTCCGCGCCTGTCGGAACATCCCCTGATCGTCACGGCGAGGCCAGCCGGCCCGACCGCCCGATCGTGAAGCCCAGTCTGCCGAGCGCGGTCTCGCCGAGAGACGCGACGTTCGGGTCCAGCCGCAGCGCGAAGGCGCGCTGCTCTTCGGCATCCTCCTGCCGATCGACCCGGCGCAGGGCCTCGGCCAGGGCGAGCCGGTAGAGGCAGTTCGTCCGGTCGCCGTCGGCCGCCGCCTCCAGGTGAGCAAGCGCCCGCTCCGGGCGGCCCTCGGCGAGGGCGAGATGGCCGGCCAGGTATTGGGCGCGCGGGCTTGCCGGCGCCACAGCGATCCCTTGGCGCACGGCCGCGGCGGCGCCAGCCAGCTTCCAGCGTTGGAAGCAGGCTGCCTTCTCGAGCAGGGCGGCCCCCGAACGGCACGGCGTCCGGCGCTCGGCGGCACGGCCGCGCAGCAGGTAAGCCGAAGCGGCCACATAGCGCTGCCAGCGGCTGCGTCCAGGCGTCTCGAGTATCGTATGGCTGATCCCGTAAAGCGCGGCGGCGCTCTCCTCGCCGCGCGCGTGCAACCCCTCGTAGATCCGCCTGGCCGCGCCGTAACACGCCGATTCGCGCAGCCTGTCGGCCGCCTCAATCGGGTCCTGCGACCAGGGCCTGTGGTCCGGGCCCGGACGGCCCTCGAGGAAGGCCCTGAAATGCCGCTCGATGACGTCGCGCTCGTCCTTCTCCCAAACCAGCCAGTGGCGATCGGCGCCGAAGGGGAGCTGATGGCCGATCTCCAGCCCCATGGAGCGCAGGGAGTTCGCCGTCACTCCGGTGGGCTCGTCGAACAGGTTGAAGGTGATCGAGCGGATCCGCTCGTTCAGCCACAGCATCATCATCGGGCCGTTGGAGTGAAGCAGGCTGAGATCGCTCAGCTCGTAGAGGGCGCCGCGCAAGGCGATGTTGAAGCTCGCCTCCGGCAGCACCGGCAGGCCTTCGATCGCTTCGGGCGGCGGCGACAGGGCCCTGTCGGTATCCGGCACGATGACCGGATAGAAGCCCTCTTCGCGGACCAGGCGCGCGAAAGCGCCCCAGGCCTCGATGTTGCTGCGGCGCTCGGAGCGGTAGGGACTGTCGCGCAGCGTGATCGAGATGACCCGCCGGCCCTCGGCGTGCGCGGAAAGCCAGTCGCGGACATAGCCCAGCGCCGCAGCCGGCGGCCGCCAGGAGGCGGGAGGCTGACCGTTCAGGAAAGCGGCCACGGTATGGGCCCACTGATAGGCGTCCTCGACCGGCCGATCCACCGCGTAGCCTTCGGGAAACAGCGGCGCCGGCAGGCGCGAGACCAGCCGCCGCGCCTCAGCCCGGGAAGCCGCCACGGCGTAGCCGGCGACGGCCGGGTAGAGCTGCAAGGCGGGGATCAGCAGGTTGTGCAGGCGCCAGGCCTTGCCGTCCTCGCTCGTCGGCTCGCGGTCCCAGAAGCCCGATCCGTTGTCGGGGACGAAGACGACCTGCATGGCGGGGCAGCCGGCCCTCGCCCGCGCCAAGTCCGCCAAGGCCAAAAAGGTCAGGAAGTCGTAGCTCGTCGGCGAGACGCTGAGGTCGTAGACCGCATGGAACATTCGGCTCGACAGCCGCGATGCTGGCCCATCGCCTGAGGAAGGCTCGACCGGGGCACTGGGATCTTTCGCCATGGCGAGCGAGACTCGAGAGCTGTGCGTCACCTTGATACCGCGTGCCAACCCGATGAACGATACGATCGGAGATTTCAAGCGCCGATCGCCGCGGTCGATGCGCGTCGCAGACTCCCGAAAGATCGCCCAAGGTCCCATTCATTTCTGGAAATCAGTGTTTTAGGCCGAAAGTTCGAAAATCCGTCGAGACTCGCACGCCAAAAACGGCCCACGCGCTGTCGCGTCTTTCGGAGGCCACGAAGGCCGGCATCGGCCATTGAGAATAAGCCCCAAGGAAGCTAAAAGGAGGCGCTTTTCGCCGCCTTCAGAGCGCCTCAGCGGACACCCTCCATGCTCGAACTGAACCTGCTGCGCCGATACCCGAAGTCCAACAGGAGTATCTCCAAGCGCCAGCACGCCAAGACCGACGAGCACATCCGCATCTCCCGCCTCTACGGGCAGGAGTACTTCGACGGCGCGCGCGAGTACGGCTATGGGGGCTATCGCTACGATGGGCGCTGGCGCGCCATCGCCGACGACATGATCGGGCACTTCGGGCTCGAGCCGGGCATGCGGGTGCTCGACGTCGGCTGCGCCAAGGGCTTCCTGGTCAAGGACTTCATGCTCGAGTGTCCTGGCCTGGAGGCCTTCGGTCTCGACATTTCGCACTACGCGATGATGACCTGCGAGCCCGAGGTCGTCGGCCGCCTGCACCTCGGCAACGCGACTTCCTTGCCTTTTCCCGACGACAGCTTCGATGCGGTGATCTCGATCAACACGGTCCACAACCTCGAGCGCGACGGCGTGATCGCGGCGCTGAAGGAAATCAACCGTGTCGTGAGAGACCCGACAAAGGCCTACGTCCAGGTCGACAGCTACCGAAATGAAGCCCAGCGCGAGCTGTTTCTCGACTGGGTCCTGACCGCCTACACCCACGACTACCCGGACGGCTGGGTCGAGATCTTCGAAGAGGCGGGCTACCAAGGCTGTTACTCCTGGACGATCATTGAATGATGACCCGGTTCGGGTCGCTCGACGGACTTTGGAACTGAAATGGCTCAAGCCCGCCCCTATCTCGACTACTATGGCGAGAATCAGATCATCCCGGCCCGCCAGGATCTCGGCGATATGCGCAAGCACTTTCGCCGCCGCGACGCGCTCTATCGCAGCCTGGGGATCGCGCCGGCCTGGCTGGCCGGCAAGTCGGTCATCGAGTTCGGCCCCGGACCCGGCGACAACGCCCTGTTCACGGCGGCGAGCGGTCCCGAGCTCTATGTCTTCGTCGACGGCAACCAGGCGAGCGTGTCGTCGGTCAAGACGCGCATCGAAGCGGGCGAATTCGGCGCGAAGGCCTGCGAGATCCACCTGAGCGACCTCATCGAGTACCGCGACGAGCGGCGCTTCGATCTGGTGATCTGCGAGGGCGTGATCCCGGGCCAGGAGGAGCCGGGACGCTATTTCAGCCACATCGCCGAGTTCGCCAAGCCGGGCGGCATCGTGGCGATCACGACGATCAGCTTCACCTCCATCCTCGCCGACGTCTGCCGCCGGATGGTCAAGCCCGTCTTCGCGCCCGAGTGCGACGGCTACGAGGCCCTGGTCGCCCGCCTCGTCGAGTTCTTTCGGCCCGATCTCGATTCCCTGCCGGGCATGAGCCGGCTCTACGAGGACTGGGTGATGGACCAGATCACCCATCCCTGGCAGGCCAACACCTTCACGATCCAAGAGGCGATCGACGCCGTCGGGGACCGCTTCGATATCCACGGCTCCATGCCCCGCTTCCTGAGCGACTGGCGCTGGTACAAGTCGATCAACGAGGAACGCTCCGGCTTCAACGAGAACGCGGCGCGGGACTACGCGGCGCTGACCGCCGGCTTCATCGACTACCGGGCCGAAGCCGTGCCCGGCGATCCGGCCGAAGGCGAGCGCCTGGAGCGGAACTGCCGTGCCGCCTTCGACCTGCATCTGGAGATCTGGGGCGAGGACGATCTGAGCCGGCTGCCGGAGTTCCTGGCGCTGGTGCAGAAGATCGCCGAGCAGATCGCCGAACAGATGCCGGGCGCGGCCGCGTCGCTGCGCGATTACGACAAGGGCATGCGGGCCCTGGCCAAGGGCGACAAGGGCGCCGATTTCGGCTCGTTCCGGTCCATGTTCGGCCGGGCGCAGCAGTACGTCAGCTTCCTGCGCGTACGCTAGACGAGGGCAAGGGGACAGCGCGACGGCCCGCGCCGCTGGGGAACTCGAGGAGACCTTAATCGTGGTGATGACCAAGGACGCCAGACTGCCGAACCGCGTCGACGTCGGATTGGCGGAGGAACGATGCCGGCGCTACCGCCTGCGTATCCTCGATATATCTCAACAGGTTGGCGCGCTCCATATCGGCTCGGCCTATTCCTGCACCGAGATCGTGGACTGCATCTACAACCTGCTGATGAAGCGCGGTCCGGACGGCGGCTTCACCGACACCTTTTTGATGTCCAAGGGCCACGGCTGCATGATCCAGTACGTCATGCTGGAGGAGCTCGGCGTGCTCAGCCGGGCCGATATGGACGCCTATTGTACGGCCACGGGCCGGCTCGGCGTTCACCCGGACTACGAAAACCCCGGCATCGAGGCCTCGACCGGCTCGCTCGGCCACGGCCTGGCGATGGCCATGGGCATGGCCTACGCGGAGAAAACCCGCAAGACCGGCAACGAGGTCTACACCGTCCTGAGCGACGGCGAGCTCCAGGAAGGCTCGACCTGGGAGGCGGTGCTGATGACCTCTTCCCTGGGGGTGAGCAACTTGGTCGCTTTCATCGACTACAACAACTTCCAGAGCCTCGGGCGGACCAGCGAAACCCACCCGAGCTTCTATCCGCTGGTCGAGAAGTTCCTCGCCTTCGGCTGGGACAGCGTCGAGGCCGAGGGGCACGACACGCAGGCGATCTTCGAGGCGGCCAGCGACCGCGATCCCGGCAAGCCGCTGGCGGTGATCTGCCGCACGACCAAGGGCAAGGGGGTGAGCTACATGGAGAACGTGCCGATCTGGCACTACCGCTCGCCCAATCCCGAGGAATATCTCCAGGCCAAGCGCGAACTCGGAGGTACGGGATCATGAGAAACGTCTTTTCCGCCACCCTCTACGACTGCGCTTGCGAGAACGAGGACATCTACATCGTCGTGGCCGACATTTCGCCGGCGGGCAGCATGGCCCAGTTCAGCAGCGAGTATCCCGAGCGCTTCATCAACGTCGGCGTGGCCGAGCAGTGCATGATCGGCATGTGCGCGGGCCTCGCGCTCAAGGGCTGCCAGCCCTTCGCCTACACCATCGCGACCTTCTCGCTCTACCGACCCTTCGAGATGGTGCGCGACGACCTCTGCTATCAGAACCTGCCGGTGACGGTCGTCGGCATGGGCGCCGGGGTGATCTATTCGACGCTGGGCGGCACCCATCACACGATGGAGGACATCTCCATCGCCAGCGCGATCCCGAACATGAGGATCATCGCGCCCTGCGACCCGCTCGAGGTCGAGGCGGCGACGCGCTACTGCGCGACCCAGAAGGAAGGCCCGGTCTACCTGCGGATCGGCAAGGCCGGCGAGCCGGTGCTGACCGAAGATGCGGCCGAGCCCTTCGAGGTCGGCAAGCTGCGCTACCTCTGGAAGGGCGAGGACGTCGCCGTCGTCTCCTTCGGCGTGCTGACCGCCATGGCCCGCGACGTGGCCGCGGCGCTGCGCGACAAGGGCGAGTCGGTCTCCCTGGTCTCCTGCCACACGGTCAAGCCACTCGACGTCGAGGGCATGCTCGATCTCTTCAAGCGGCACAAGCGCCTGATCGTGATGGAGGAGAACGTGCCGAACGGCGGGCTGACCTCCCTGGTCAAGTCGCTGGCCTACGACGTGCAGACGGACTGCCGCGTGCATGGCTTCACGCTCCAGGACGAGTTCATCCACTGCTACGGCAATCACGCCGAGCTGCTCGGCCGCCACGGGCTCTCCGCCGAGCAGATCCTGGCGAAGGTCGCCTAGACCGGGCGATGGCCTCCCGCCCCGCCATCGACGTTCTGACCCAGGCCGCGAGGCCGAACGCGCGCATCCGCTATCGCGACCTGAGCGTCCAGGACCCGGCGCTGAAAGCCAAGCTGATGGCGGCCTTCGAGCGGATCCTGACCTCCGGCCAGATCCTGATGGGCCCCGAGGTCGAGCGCTTCGAGCAGCGCGTCGCCGACTACTGCGGCCGGCGCCATTGCGTGGGGCTATCTTCGGGGTCGAACGCGATCTACCTGGCCCTCAAGGCGCTCGGTCTGAGCCCCGGGGACGAGATCATCACCACGCCGATGTCCTGGATCGCGACGCTGAACACGATCCACTTGGCCGGCGCCACGCCTGTGTTCGTCGACGTGGCCGACGACATGAACATGGACACGGGCCTGATCGAAGACGCGATCACGCCACGGACCAAAGCCATCCTGCCGGTCCATTTCAACGGCAAGCTCTGCGACATGGCCACAATCGGTTCGATCGCCAAGCGCCACGGCTTGGCCGTGATCGAGGATGCCGCGCAGGCCTTCGGCGCCCGCGACGCGCAGGGCGTGCCGGCGGGCGGCTTCGGCGATGCGGCGGCCTTCAGCCTCAACCCGATGAAGGTGCTGCCGGGATACGGCGAGGCGGGCGCGGTGGTGACCGACGACCCGGAGGTCGCCGAGCGCCTGCGCGCGCTGCGCTATCTCGGCACAGTCGACAAGGAGGTCTGCGAGATCCCGGCCCTGAACGACAAGATCGACGAGCTGCAAGCGGCCCTGCTGCTGGTCGGCTTCGACGACCTCGAGGCGAACATCGACCTTCGCATCGGCCTCGCCAGGCTCTATTCCCAGGCCTTCGCGGGATCGCTCCCCTGCCCGCCGGTAGCGGCCGACGGCGACCGCTCGCACGTCTTCTTCGACTACAAGGTGCTGGTCGAGCGGCGCGACGAGATCCAACAGAGCCTGCTGGAGCGCGGCATCGAGACCAAGGTCAAGCATCCGATCCTGATGCCGGACCAGCCGGCCTACCGCCACCTGCCGCGGCCAGAGATCCCGAACGCCCGGCGCCTCGTCGACCGGATCCTGAGCCTGCCCCTGCACGAAAAGCTGACGGCCGAGGACGTCGAAACGGTCGTGCAAGCGCTTCGGGACGCGCTTGACGCCGGGGGGCAGCGTGCGTGAGCTGGATCCTTACGTCCTGGCCCTGCCCGAAGGCGACGGGCTAGTCACCGCCCAGCAACTCGATGAGATCGAGCGGCGCGCCCTGGAGAACGACCGCGGGCGCTGCCGCATCCTGCTGCACGGCGAGCCCTCGGACTCGCTGCACGAGATGGTCATCGCGGTGGCGGGGCGGCCTTACATCGCGCCGCACATCAATCGCCGCTCCGCCAAGTCCTTCCTGGTCCTGCGCGGCGAGATGCTGGTCATTCTGTTCGAGCCGGATGGCCAGCTCGCCGGCCACCGCTCACTGGCAGCCGGCGACGGCGAACGGGCCTTCATGCTGCGGCTCGGCACGCCGCGCTTTCACACCATCGTGCCAGTCACGACCAGCGTCGTCTTCATCGAGACGGCAGCCGGCGCCCACGAGGCGACGCCCTATGCCGATTGGGCCCCGGCCGCCGACGGCTCGGCGAACGCACAGGCCTATTGGGCGGGCGTGCTGACCGCCGTCGGCCTGGGCTGACCGCGGGTTTGCCGATGAGCGACGGCGATCGAGTCCAATCCCAACCGGCCAGGGCCGACGATCGGCCGAAGGGCATCGTAGTCTGGGGCACCGGCAGCCATGCCCGGGTTTTGTGGGACGCGCTCGCGCGCGAAGGTCTCTCGATCGCGGCCCTGGTGGACGACGATCCGAGCCGCAAGCCCTGGGTCGAAGGCGTCGAGGTGCTCGCCGGTCTCGAGGGTCTGGAGCGCTGGCTGAAGTTACAGCCCGATGACATGGCGGAATCGCTGAAAAGCCTTGTGGCAATTGGGGATAATAAGATCCGCCTGGCAGTCCAATCGAGGATTGAAACTCTCGGCATTGCCCCGTATACGACGGTGCACCCGTCGGCGGATATCGCCAATGCCGTGGCGATCGGCCCCGGGTCTCAGATCCTGGCGGGCGTGTCCGTGGGGGTCGACGCAGAGATTGGTCGGGGCTGCATCTTGTTCACTGGGTCATCGATCGACCACCACAGCCGGCTGGGCGATGGGGTCTATTTCGCCCCCGGCGTCACGATCGCGGGCCACGTCGTGATCGAGGATCGCGTGATGGTCGGAACCGGCGCCGTGGTCATCCCCCACATCACTCTGGGCGCGGATGCCGTGATCGGGGCCGGGGCCGTGGTGATCGACGACGTGGCGCCGGGCAAGACCGTGGTCGGCAATCCCGCGCGCGTGATCAAGTCGCAGTAGAGATCGTCGGAATCGGAGCGCGCCCGGGGGCTGCTAGGGGTCTTCCGGGCCTAGAACGAGGAAAAAGATAGCGTGACGAAGGTCTTGGTTATCGGGGGTGGATTCGCCGGCTGCTGTGCCGCTCACATGTCGGCGGATCGCGGTTGGGACGTGACCCTGGTCGAGCGCGCGCCCTTTCTCGGCGGCGGCGTGAAGACGCTTTGGTACGGCGGCCATCCCTATACCTACGGCCCCCGGCACTTCCTGACCGAGAAAGAAGAGCTGTTCGACTGGCTGAACCAGTACGTGCCCATGCGCCACATCGGCAAGGAGCACGAGAACATGACCTTCGTCGAGCGCGACTCGGCCTTCTACACCTGGCCGATCCACGCCGACGACGTCGAGCGCATGCCCGAGGCCGAGGAGATCAAGCAGCAGATCGCCGAGGCGCCCGGCGCCGGCGGCGCCAAGAACTTCGAAGAAGTCTGGGTGCGCTCGATCGGCCAGATCATGTACGGCAAGTTCGCCGAGACCTACTCGAAGAAGATGTGGCAGGTCGAATCAAACACCGAGCTCGACGGCTTCGACTTCGCCGAGGAAGGCGAGGAGACGAAGCTGAACGTCCGCCTCAAGACCGGCCCACGGGCCGCCTGGCACCGCGGCGACGTGATCTCGGCCTTCCCGCTCGCGCCGAACGGCTACGACGACTACTTCGACATCGCCACGCGCGACGTCGACGTGAAGCTCAGCACCGAGGTCGAGGTCTTCGACGTCGAGAACTACCGCTGCAAGATCGACGGCGAGTGGAACGACTACGACATCATCATCAGCACGACCTCGCCCGAAATCCTGATGAACAACGCCTTCGGCGAACTGCGCTGGATGGGCCGCGACTTCTTCAAGATCGTTCTGCCCGTCGAGTGGGTCTTCCCCGAGAACGTCATCTTCCTCTACTACGCCAATGAAGAGCCCTTCACGCGCATCGTCGAGTACAAGAAGTTCTATCGGAACGAATCGAGCTCCTCGCTGATCGGCCTCGAGATTCCCTCGAAGCGGAACAAGCTCTATCCCTTCCCGGCGAAGAAGGACCGCGACATCGCCCAGCAGTACTTCGACGCCATGCCGGAGAAGGTCTTCTCGATCGGCCGTCTGGGGAGCTACGAATATATCGACGTCGATGATATCATCGACCAGTGTCTTGAGCTGATGAAGAAAATCTAGAGGCATGAAAGCAAGGGTCCAGCGATGAACATCGTGTCACCGAAGACCGACCAGTCTGCCAGCCCCGAGGAACGCGCCGCCCACCGCTCCGTGCTCTACAAGCTTCCGCAGCCGGAGCCGGTGCCCAACATGCAGGCCTATCTCGACGAGCGGGAGAAGGCCCTGGCTTCGGACCCACGGCGCCGCGCGAACTACGAGACCTATCGCCGCTCGGCCCGGACCGGCGCCAAGCTCGACTACATGCCGGTCAAGCTGGACATCGAGAATGTCAGCCGCTGCAACTTCAAATGCACGATGTGCATCGTCAGCGATTGGCACAAGGGCAAGCGCGCCGAGGACATGTCGCTCGAGGACTTCAAGCGGGTCATCGACGAGAACTACGGCTTGGTGGAGATCAAGCTGCAGGGCGTCGGTGAGCCGCTGCTGCAGGGCGACGACCTCTTCGAGATGATCCGCTACGCCCGCGCGCGCGACATCTGGGTCAGAACGACGACCAACGCCTCGCTGTTGCACTTGCGCGACAACCACAAGAAGTTGATCGACAGCGGCGTCAACGAGGTGCAGATCTCGATCGACGGGGCCGACAAAGAGACCTTCCAGAAAATCCGCCGCGGCTCGGTCTTCGAGCGCGTCATCGACAACTGCAAGCTGATCAACGCCTATTGCGACAGCATCGGCGTGCATCGCACGAAGATGTGGGTGGTCGCGCAGCAAGCGAACAAGCATCAGCTCCGCGAGCTGGTCGATCTGGCGGGCGAGCTTCTGTTCAAGAGCCTCGTCTTCACGATCAACCTGGGCGACTGGGCCCAGGGCGACTGGCAGGAGAAGAACGAGGCCGCCTCCATCGAGGCCGAGTGGGACCCCGGCTTCGCCATGGGGCTGGTCGAGCAAGGCGAGAAGCTGGGCGTCAAGGTCCGCTTCTGGGTCAATCAGGAGAAGTACGACTACGACTCCGTCGACAAACTCTGCCCCTGGCCCTTCGAGCGCGCCTTCGTGTCGTCGGACATGCGCGTCGTGCCCTGCTGCTACGTCGGCAACCCCGACGTATTCGAGCTCGGCAAGATCGGCGAGCAGTCCTTTTCCGACATCTGGTTCAGCGACACCTACAAGGAGTTTCGCGCGACCCACTTCACCGGAAAGACGCCGGAGATCTGCCGCAACTGCTACAAGCAGCGCTCCTGACCGGAACCACGAGCTCGCAGGCGGCCGCGGCCCTTCCGGGGCGCGTCGCCCTGCCCTCCAGACGCCGTCCGAGCCTTCCCATGAATGACACCGAGCTGACCTTCGCCGACAAGTTCCTGCCCGTGCAGCAGGAGTTCCGGAAGGACTTCGACGGCAACGACGAGGCGCTGCTGCGCGGCCTCTTCGAGTTGGTCGAGCGCTGCAGCGGCCTGCGCGATCCCGAGGAGGAGCTGGAGATCGAGAACACGCCGAAGTTCACGATCCCGCAGATGGGCTCCTCGCCCATGATGCTGCGGCTGCTGCAGTTCCTGGTCAGGCTGAGCGGCGCCAAACGCGTGCTCGAGATCGGCGCCTTCATCGGCGTCTCCGGCATGTACATGGCCAAGGCGCTGCCGGCCGGCGGCAAGCTCACCTCGATCGAGAAGTTCGACCACTTCGCCGAGATCGCCCGCCGAAACCACCAGCGCAACGGCCTCGGCGACAGGATCGAGGTCATCGTCGGCGACGCCTTCGAAGTCCTGAAGACGATGGGCGAGGACGGCCAGCAGTTCGACATGGTCTTCCTCGACGGCAACAAGGAGAAGTACGCCGACTACTTCGAGGCGCTCGATCCCTTCCTGGCGCCCGGCGGCCTCTTCGTGACCGACGACGTCTTCTTCCACGGCGATGCCGTCAATGCCTCCCCGCACTCGGAGAAGGGCGAAGGCGCCCGGCGCTTTTTGGACCTGATGGCAGAGCGCGCCGACTACGA
>JAKSDN010000062.1 GCA_022360075.1 Kiloniellales bacterium
GAGGACGAGCTCGACGTCGAGGCTCGCGACAACACGCTGGTCATCAGCGGCAAGATCGCCGACGAGGAAGCGGAGAAGCGCTTCCTGCACCGCGGCATCGCCGGCCGCGCGTTCCGTCGCAGCTTCCAGCTCGCCGACTACGTAACCGTCGTCGGCGCCCGGCTCGAGAATGGCATCCTGCACGTCGAGCTCGAGCGCGTGCTGCCGGACGCCTTGAAGCCGCGCAAGATCGAGATCGCGACTTCGACCGGCGCCAAGATCGCCAAGAAGGCGAAGGAGCTGATCGAGGGTGGCAAGAAGGCCGCCTGAGGTCGAAACCGTGGGGAGCGCCGGGCCATGGGCCCGGCGCTTCTCGAGTGCCCGGCCCGTCCTTTCAAAGGTTGGGTGAAGACGCGCGGCAGAGATTTGGCAGGCTTGAGGAGCTTGACATGACCTGGCTTGACGGCAGTCAGAGACCGGAGGGCAAGGAGACCGAAGTCGAAGCGGCCCTGCTGAATCGCCGCGTGCTGCTTCGCGTCGGCCTGATGGCCGCGCTCGCCCTGGCGATCAGCTCGGCTTTGCCGCCGGCCTTGATCGCGCCGGCCCTGAGTTCGTTCTTCTTCCTCTTCGCCATGGCATCCGGCGTCGTCGCGGGTCTGTCGGGCGAGCGACCCTTTGCACCGCATCTCACCCGCTGGGACCAGTCGGCCATGCTGATGGCGCTCGGCCTGGTCGCCGGCTTCTTCGTCGATCCCGAAGCGCTGGAGGCCGCCGTCGCGGCCGCGCAGAAGTAAGCGCAAAAGCGTCGCCAAGCTGGGCTCGTCACGTTATTTGCATGCGTCTCATCTATCTTCGACTGTCCAGTCGAGGCGATGATCTTTGCGACAAGCTAAGCCTTTCCATTTCCGCATCATTGTACAAGACTACCGATACAAGGCCCCCGTGATTTGAGGGGGAGAAGGCGCAACCCTGCCTCGATCTAGAGAGAGGAAGCGGATAGATGGCAAGGTATTCAGTCTCTACGCTCGGATTTGTTGGCCTCATCCTTCTGGCCCAGCTATTCGGCACCGACGCGAGAGCTTCGGACGAGGTCGGCGAAGCCTGGCGTGACCGCGCCGTTGAGCAAAAGGCATCGGCGTTCCTCGATAACTGGAGCGGCACGACGCTGAGGGGGCGCTACCGATTCCAACTCGCGCAGAGCGGCACCAACGACGACGATAACCTCGAAGATCTCGGTTTGGACGATCTGAACGAGGGCAACGAGCTCGACGATCCGATCGAGCCGCTCAATCGCTTCGTCTTCGCCATCAACGACGCGATCGACACGATCATCCTTCGGCCCCTGGTCGGGATCTACAGCTTCGTCACGCCGGTGCCCGCCAAGAAGGCCTTGCGCAAGGCTTTCCGCAATCTCAACGAGCCGGTCGTGTTCGCCAACAAGCTGCTGCAGGCCGAGTTCAGCGAGGCGGGGATCGTGCTCGGCCGTCTGGCGGTCAACTCGACGGTCGGCGTGGCCGGTCTGTTCGAGGTAGCCGAGGACTGGGGGATGCCGAGGCAGCAGGCCGATTTCGGCCAGACCCTCTTCCGCTACGGCGTTGGACCGGGCCCCTATGTGGTTCTGCCGCTGCTCGGGCCGAGCAGCCTGCGCCATGCCGGCGGTCGCGGCGTCGACACGCTGCTGCATCCGCGCACCTATTTCCTTCCGACCGGCACCAACCTCGCCCTGACCGGCGGCCAGGTGGCGGTGATCCGCGAGCAGCTCATCGAGCCGCTCGACCAGCTCAAGGAAAGCTCGATCGACTACTACTCGGCCCTGCGCAGCGCCTACTACCAGAACCGCCTGAAAACGATCCGCGGCGAGCAGGCCGAAGACGAGTTCGACGTCGGCGGCGGCCCGAAGAACTAGGCGCTGCTCCAGACCGTTGGTGGTGACGCGCGGGACGGCGCCCTGGAGTCCACGCCGTCTTTCGAAGGAGGCCGCGGATGGCGCGTCCGATCGAGTTCTATTTCGACTTCTCGAGCCCTTACGGCTACCTGGCCGCGCAACGGATCGACGAGATCGCCGAGCGCCATGGCCGGCAGGTCGCCTGGAAGCCCTTTCTGCTCGGCGTCACCTTCAAGGCCACCGGCCTCGGGCCGATGGCCGAGATCCCGATCAAGGGCGACTACTTCCGTCACGACGTGCCTCGCTCTGCCCGGTTGCTGGATGTTCCCGTCCAAGTCCCCGATCCCTTCCCCTTTATGTCGGTCTCCGCGGCGCGCGCGGTCTATTGGCTGAGCGACCGCGATGAGCCGCGGTCGCGGGCTTTCGCGAAGCGGCTCTATCAGATCGCCTTCGGCGAGGGCCGCGACATCTCGCGCCCCGAGTCCGTGGTGGCCGCCGCCGCCGACTTCGGCCTCGAACGGGAGGCGGTGAGCGAGGCCCTGCGCGACCCGGCGGTGAAGGACCGGCTTCGGCGCGAGGTCGATGCCGGCATCGAGAAGGGCGTGTTCGGATCGCCCTACATCTTCGTCGATGGCGAGCCCTTCTGGGGCCACGACCGCCTGGATCAGGTGGAGCGCTGGCTGGAGACCGGTGGCTGGTGATCCGGGCTGCCGGCCTTGCTACCGATTGCAGGCGAACGCAAGACGCTCTCTAGCTTTGCTGGTCGCAGAAGGCCGTGCAGACGCGGTAGGGCCTCACCTGGCCGCCGCAGGAGACATAGCAGACCCGGAAGTCCGGCTCGCAACTTTTGCCAAAGGAGCGGTAGCGGCAGCGATAGGAATGGTCGAAGTCGCTCAGGCGTTTCTCCACCTTCTTGCCTTCCTCCAGCCGGTCCAGCCGATAGTTGACGAAACGCCGCTCGGCCTCGGCGCGGGCCTCCGCAAGGCATAGTCGCTCGTCGGAGTCCGCCGACAGGCGGCAGAGGGACTGGTTCTGCCAGCACTGCTGAACGCACTGCAAGCCGGCCGCGCTGCGCGGCGGATCGAACTCGTAGACCGTCTTGTAGACCGGACCGCAGGCCGCGAGCGCGACCGAGAATGCCATCATGGCCAGGGATCGGATCATGCCCCTATTTTCCCGTTTTGTTCTCTTCTCTAGTTGTTTCTACGGGAAGAGGTTGCCGATCATCCCCGAGATACCTCGTTTTGGCCGTTCTGGGGGTGGCCCCGCGGACCGCGCCGGCCGGAGCGGCTCCTACACCACGCCGTGGGACACCCGTGACTGCCTTGTTTGTCCGCTTCGCGGACGCCCCCCTCCCGGCGCTACGCGCCGACCTCCCCCGCGAGGGGGGAGGGTCGGGGTGGGGGGCGTCCGCGGAGCGGACAAAGGATAGTGTTTCCATGCTTAGCCGGGCAGCAGCGGGACGCGGAGGCCACCATGTCGCAATCCCGGCGACCCGTGTCGCTCTTTGTCTCGAAGGCCCCCTGGGCTTCAGCCAAGTTCGCGGCGTAGACTGCGGTAAAACACTTGGAAAACAGCGGTGTCCGGCAATCGGGCACCGGATGGCGGCCCAGGGTCTGGGCCCAGGGGCTGGAGAGTGCACATGGCTGAATTTCCGCAAAAGGCGAAGGTCGTCATCGTCGGCCTCGGTGGCATCGTGGGCGCCTCGGTGGCCCA
>JAKSDN010000144.1 GCA_022360075.1 Kiloniellales bacterium
CTTGTAGCGTGATTGCGGAATGATCTCGTTCGCTCCGCCGCCAAGCGCCGTCCAGTCGCGAATGGCATCTTCTTTCAGCTTGTCAGACTTGGATATCCAAACCGCCTTGCGGCGGCCCTTGATCCAATTGTCCATGATGATTCCGGCGACCTGGCGGCCCTTGCCGCATCCGGTGCCGTCGCCGATGAAGTAGCCCATCCGTAGGTGGAAGGCGTCTGGCTCATCGGCGTGGGTTTCAACGACATCGCCGGTTTCCGGGTCGCGGCGAAATGTGCCTTCCATGAACCGGCTATGAGCGTCGCCGGCATAAACAATGCTCTCGAGCTGGGCGTCCGACAGAACGCCGTCCGTCACAAGAGGATTGGGTAAATGGGGGCGGTAGGACGGCACGGGCGGCGCGATCGAAGCAAGCGCCGTCGATTGAGTCAGCAACGTTGGGTGGTCCTTCGCACCGGGGATGCAAATCCGCGCTACGCGATAAGCCTCGTAGATGCCCGAAGCGTCGGTTTCAGCCTGGACGACTTGGGAGGGGTCGATGATCTCGTAGTCAACCTTTTCGCCCTGACGGGAAACGCTGCGAATGATGGGCGTCGCCGTTGAAGCCTTGATCGCCTTTGGCGGCTTGCGGTCGATGCAACGCGGTGCGGCCCTGGCGGCGCCTGAACGTGCGGGCAGCGCGGCGATCTTTTCGAGAAGATCATCAAGCGTTCCCGCCTCGCAGACCGCATTTGGATCGGCGCCGCCGGCGCCATCATTGGCGAGCTTGTCGATCACCAGAAGACGGGTCGAAACGTTGGCGCCCTTGCGGGCATAGACCGCGCCATCGAGACCGGCCGCCAGCCGCAGCCGTCCGGCTTCGAAGACACGTTTCCAAAAACGTGCGTGAGACGATGCGTCAGGGATCAGTCCGTGTTGGACGATCGCGGCGAGCCGTCCGCCGGGGGCGAGACGCTTAAACGCACTCCAGACATGGGTGGCCGCCTCGCCGGCATGATCGCCACGGGCGACGCTTTTCGAGAATGGCGGATTCATCAGGACGACGCTGGGGCGTGTGGGATCGCGTAAGCGATCATCGATCTCGGCGGCGTCTTCGCCGTGGACGCCCTGCCTGAACAAAGCCGTAAGCGCGCGGGCGCGATCCGTGTCGAGCTCGTTGAGGATAAGACGCGCGCCGCCGATGCGGCCGAAGACCGCGAGCGCGCCGTGGCCAGCCGACGGCTCCAGAAGAACGTCGTTCTCGCGCACCTCGGCGGCGAGAAAGGCTGCATAGGCGTAGGGCGCCGGCGTCGAGAACTGTTGGAGGGCGAGGCTCTGTTCCGTACGGTGACGATTGGGCGGCTGTAGTGCGGCCAGGCTCTCAAGACGTTCCAGGACCGTAGCCGGATCGGCCGCGATGAGCGCTTTGCCGACTTTCAGCAGATGGCGGCTTTCAGCGACCTCGGCGGCGTCGTAGGCGTCTTTCCATGTCCAGACGCCTTCGGCGTCCGATCCGCCGTAGGAGGCGGTCATGGCCTCGCGCAGTTTGGCGCGGGAAATGCGTTGGCCGTTGGCGATGCGGTAGGCGATGAGGCGCGCCGCTTCCATTCGAGGCTCGGGAGGCGGTGGTGTTTGTTGCGAGCCTGATGGCGTTGCGGCGCCGGACTCAGTGAGCGGGTTTTCGGAAGGCGAGAAAAGGTCCATTGGGTGTCTCCTTGTTTTGGACGAACGAAAACACCGCCTACGGAGCGTTCCGGA
>JAKSDN010001467.1 GCA_022360075.1 Kiloniellales bacterium
CGCTCAGCCGCGAATCGGGCCAAGTGATCGCGCGCTCGCCGAAGCCGCTGGCCGGCAAGATCGAGGCGCGCGGTGTCGGCATCGTCGAGGTGCCGAGCCTCGAGGCGGCGCCGGTCGCCCTGATCGCCGATCTGCAGCCGGTCGCGGAGATCGAGCGCCTGCCCGAGCCTGCGCGAGCGGAGCTGCTGGGCTGCGAGTTGCCGGTGATCGCCCTGGCCGCGCTCGACGCCTCGGCGCCGGCCAAGCTTCGTTTGGCGCTCGAGCGCGAGTCGGCCGAGTCGGTCTCCCAAGCGCCCGAACCGCAGCAGCCGGTGTCGGCCGAGGCGGCCGCGCCGCCGGGCGACCGGCGGCGCCTGGTCCTGGTCACCGGCCTTTCCGGCGCCGGCCGCTCCTCGGCGCTCAACACGCTCGAGGATCTGGGCTACGAGGCGATCGATAACTTGCCGCTCGAGCTCCTCGACCGCGTTCTGCGCGACGGCAGCACGCGACCGCTGGCGCTCGGCGTCGACATTCGCACGCGCAGCTTCGCCGTGGCGCCGGTGGTGGAGGCGCTCGAACGCCTCGAGGCCGATCCGCGCCTCGACGTCGTGCTTCTCTTCGTGCATTGCGACGATGAGATTCTGCGCCGCCGCTTCACCGAGACCCGGCGCCGCCATCCGCTGGCGCAGGACCGGCCGCTAATCGACGGCATCGTCGCCGAGCGCCGCCTGGTTACACCCTTGCGCACGCGCGCCGACCTGGTGATCGATACCTCGGCGCTGACGCCCGGCGATTTCCGACGCATCCTGACCGGCCACCTGGCGCTCGAGACCGCGCCCAGCATGTCGGTCTTCGTGATGTCCTTCTCCTACCGTTTCGGCCTGCCGCGCGCCGCCGACGTGGTCTTCGACGCGCGCTTTCTCGCCAATCCGCACTACGATCCGCGGCTACGGCCGCTGACCGGGCGCGATCCGGAGGTTGCCGCCTTCGTGCGCGCCGATCCCGATTTCGAGCCCTACTTCGAGCGGCTCGTCGCCATGCTCACGCCCCTGCTGCCGCGCTACCAGCGAGAGGGCAAGAGCTACCTCACGATCGCCTTCGGCTGCACCGGGGGGCGGCACCGCTCGGTGATGATGGCCGAAAGCCTCGCGGCTGCCCTGGAAAGCGGGGACTGGCGGGTCTCGCTCGTGCATCGCGATCTCGACCGGCCGCAGATCAGGAGTGCGCCAGAGCCGGATTCGGCGTAGAACGGGCGGCTTCATCAGGTAGGAAGATCCATGATCGGACTGGTTCTCGTCACCCACGGTCATCTCGCCCGGGAGTTCGTGCGGGCCATGGAGCACGTGGTCGGCCCGCAGAACAACGTGGCGCAGATCTGCATCGATCCGGACGACGACATTGAGCAGCGGCGCCTCGAGATCATCGACAGCGTCTCGCGCGTCGACGATGGCGACGGCGTGGTTTTGCTCACCGACATGTTCGGCGGCACGCCTTCCAATCTGGCCATCTCGGTGCTGGACCAGGGCAAGGTCGAGGTGATCGCCGGAATTAACCTGCCCATGCTGATCAAGCTGGCCAGCGTGCGCAGCACGGACCCGCTCAAGAAAGCCGTCGCGGCGGCGCAGGAGGCGGGCCGCAAGTACATCAATGTCGCCTCTCAGCTCCTGGCGGAGAAGAAGGACTGACGAGGCGTGCCGGGCGAAGGCCGGCGCGACGCCAGCGCGCCTTGCGCCTTTCGTGACTGCCGGCGGGGCGGCGTGAATGGACGAGGCGGTGACGACCGGCGAAGCGATGCGCGTGCGGCGCGTGACGATCGTCAATCAGCGCGGTCTGCACGCGCGCGCCGCGGCCAAGCTGGCCAAGCTGGCGGCGAGCTTCGAGGCGGAGATCCTGGTCGGCCGCGACGACACGACCGTGACCGCGTCGTCGATCATGGGCCTCATGATGCTGGCCGCCGGTCCCGGCGTGGAACTCGACCTGAAGGCTCGCGGTCCGGCGGCCGAGGAGGCGCTGGAGGCGCTCGGGGCCCTGATCGCTCAGAAGTTTGGTGAGGATGTCTAAGAAGACGCAAAAGAAGGCCGGAGCCTCCCGCCGCAAGGAGGCGCGTCGCGGCGAGCTCGTGCTCGAGGGGCTCGGGGTCTCGCCCGGTGTCGCGATCGGCCCGGCTCACGTGCGCGAAAGCGGCGAGATCCAGGTCCTGGAGTACCGCGTCGCCGTCTCGAAGGTGAAGGCCGAGCAGGGCCGCTTTGCCGCCGCCGTCGAGCGGGCGCGGCGCCAGCTCGACAAGCTGCAGAAGAGCGCGAAATCTCTGCACGGCACAGCGGCCGAGGAGCTCGGCTATCTGCTCGAGGCGCACGATCAGATGCTGTCTTCGTCACGTCTGCTCAAGGGCGTCGAGAAGCGCATCAAGGACGAGCAGCTCAACGCCGAAGCGGCGGTCATGACCGAGATCTCCGAGATCGCCGCGCGCTTCGAGGCGATGGACGATCCCTATCTGCGCTCGCGCGCCGGCGAGGTGCGCGAGGTCGGCATGCGCATCGTGCGCAACCTGTCGGAAAAGGGCTTTACCGGCTTCGCCGGGCTGAGCCAGAACAGCATCATCCTGGCCGAGGAAATCTCGCCGGCCGACACCGCGCTCATGGACCCGGCCACGGTCGGCGGCTTCGCCAGCACCCTGGGCGGGGCCGAGAGCCATACCGCGATCATGGCCCGCTCGCTCGGCCTGCCGGCCGTGCTCGGCGTGGCCGATCTGGTCAGCCAGGTCCGAACCGGCGAGACCGTGATCGTCGACGGCACGGCCGGTCATGTGATCGTCAATCCGAGCGCCGCGCGTCAGGCGCACTATCAGGAGCGCCTGAAGGAGATCGCCCGCGAGGCCCGCGCGCTCGCGCGGCTGCGCGATGTCCCGGCCGAGACGCGCGACGGCGAGCGGGTCGCGCTGCAGGTGAACTTGGAGCTGCCCCGCGAGGTCGGCCAGGCCGTGGCTGTCGGTGCCGAGGGCGTGGGCCTGTTGCGCACCGAGTTCCTCTTCATGAACCGCGAGGACCTGCCTGGCGAGGAGGAGCAGTACGAAGCGTTGCGCGAGATCGTCGACGGCGTGGTCGGGCGTCCGGTGACGGTCCGCACCCTGGATATCGGCGGCGAGAAGCTGGGCACTTCCTTCAGCGAGAAGTTCCAGGAAGCGATGAACCCGGCGCTCGGCCTGCGCGCCATCCGGCTTTCCCTGATCGAGCCCGATCTGCTGGAGACCCAGCTCGCGGCCATGCTTCGGGCGGGCGCTTACGGGCCGCTGCGCATCCTGCTGCCGATGATCTCCTCGGTGAGCGAGGTCCGGCAGGTGCGCGAGTCCCTGCGCAAGGTCGCGCGCCGCCTCAAGCGGCGCGGCGTCAAGATCGCCGATCCGATCCCGCCGCTCGGCGTGATGATCGAGATTCCCGGCGCCGCGCTCTCGGCCGACGCCTTCGCCAAGGAAGCCGATTTCTTCGCCATCGGCACCAACGATCTGACGATGTACACGCTGGCGATCGACCGCGCCGAGGAGGGCGTGGCCCATCTTTACAATCCCCTGCACCCTGGCGTCCTGCGCCTGATCCAGTTCTCGGTCGAGGCGGCGCTGAGGGCGCGCATCCCGATCTCGGTCTGCGGCGAGATGGCGGGCGACCCGCGGCTGACCGCCCTCTTCCTCGGGCTCGGCGTGCGCGACCTCTCGATGACCGCCAACGCCCTGCCACGGGTCAAGCGGCGCATCCTCGGGATGGACTTGCAGGCGGCGACCCGGCGCGCCGCGATCATCATGGATCAGGTCGACAGCGGCCGAATCGCAGCCCTGCTCGATGACTTCAACGGCCTGGATTAAGCTGCGCCAAAAGCCCGTGCGGAAGGACAGCAACCGTCTGCGATAGGGACAGAGAAGGGGCTTTTAGCGCTGGATGAAGAGCCTGCGTGCTTCGAGACGCGCTCTATCGAGCGCTCCTCAGCATGAGGTCCAATCTTCATGCCATCAAAGGCCTATCCTCATGCTGAGGAGCCCAAAAGGGGCGTCTCGAAACACGCCAAGCCACCACAGTCGGGGCAAGGCGCGGCTCCTATGGCTCGAAACCTCAGAGACTCCTGCCTATCTTGCGCTGATCAGCGTACCGACAGGGGCCGAGCGCTGGTCCCGATCCCTGAAAATCTCGATGTTTGCGATTTATTCGCATTTGCAGGCTTTGATTGCTTTGCTATAGTCGGGCTCAGGTTGGTCCTGGCGGCCAACCCGAGCCTTGAGAAGCGAAGGACCTGGAACGCTCTGCCATGTACTTGTGCGTTTGTAGTGCGATTTCGGAACGGCACGTCGGCGAATTGGCACGAGGCGGCATGCGCCGCGCCGGCCAGGTTCACCGGGCGCTCGGATGCGCTGTCCGCTGCGCCAAGTGTATCCCTTCGATTCAGGCCACCCTCGACGATCACGAGGGTTCGCCCTGTCAGCCCGCCAACGTCATGGCCGTGGCGGCGGAGTAATTCCTTAATCACTGGGTGACTGACGCCCGCACGTCACGGCGGGCGTAATTGTGTGCTGTCCGCCGGGCCGGCTTGGAGCCGCAACTGCGAAGCACTGTCGTCGCGATTGAGAAGCGTTATCAAACTATTGAAATTCCTTGCCTTTTTCCAGGGATGCTCTAGATCCTGAAGTATCCGCGCTGGCCGTGACAACGGTCTTCAAGAAACGGCAAAAGCCACAAGGATGGAGAGAGTGCCATGAAGGGTGATGCCAAGGTATTGGATTTCCTCAACAAAGTCCTCACCAACGAGCTGACGGCCATCAACCAGTACTTTCTGCACGCCCGCATGCTGAAAAACTGGGGTATGACCGAGCTGGGCAAGGCCGAGTACGAGGAATCCATCGACGAGATGAAGCACGCCGATACGCTGATCGAGCGTATCTTGTTTCTGGAAGGCCTGCCCAACCTCCAGACCTTGCACAAGCTCAGGATCGGCGAAGACGTCAAGGAGCTTCTGGAGTGCGACCTGGCGCTCGAGCATGATGCGATCCCCGACCTGCGCGATGCGATCGCGCACTGCGAGCAGGTCCGTGACTACGTGACGCGCGAGATCTTCGAGGACATCCTCGAGAGCGAGGAAGAGCACGTCGACTGGCTCGAAACGCAGCTCGAGCTGATCGAGAAGATGGGCTTGCAGAACTACATCCAGTCGGCCTCCAAGGTGGGCGACGACGACTGAGCGGTCTCGCGCCTTTCTCGACTCCCGGCCGCGGTCAGTGAACCAGGCTCAAGCCGACATCGGGACAAGAAGATGACGACGGCGCCTGCGGCGCCTCCGCCGTGTTGGGCGCGGGGCGCAGCGGCAGGCGCAGGTCGACCGTCGCGAGCGCCAAGGCGATCTGCGCCATGATCACGCAGACCGCGCTCAGGACGCTCGGCTCGACGTAGCCGCTCAAGGTATCGCGCGCCGGCCCCACGTCGCCGCGCTGCAAGCTGGCGATGGCATGCAGCCAGCCGCTCTCGTCATCGCTCAGCATGCGGCAGTGCACGCAGCGGATGTCGATGCTGCGCTGGGCGTGGCGGCCGACCAGGTGCATCAGACGGTCCAGGTTGTCCGCCGCATGGGGCACGCCGGCCGCGGCGAAGCCGCGCCCGAATCCCGCGCAAGGCGGCTTGCCTTGCTTGAAATGGGTCACCCAGACGCGGGTCGCCCAGACCATGAGCTGTTCGCCCGGCGTCAACTCTCGCGTGGTCTCTGCGGCAGGAAACTGCATGGCAAGCGGACCTCTCTCCACCAACGTGACGATCCAATGCCCTTATCCTACGCAAGGAAAATGCAATTGCAAATCATTCTCATTCGCGGTGGAGATTTTGGCGATTTCTTCGGCCTCGCTTCGCTCGCAATGACGAAGTGTGTCCGATCATTATTGCCAGGGGCGCGAGGGCCGCTATCCGCGTGGCCAGCGCGTCAGGTGATTATCCCAGCGCCGGGCCATCAGGACAGGTGTATCCAAGTGATGTTCGCGGCCGGTCCCCAGGTCTGCGATGAGGGCGCCGCCACGGCCGCTGCTGATCAGGAAGCTGCCGGGCTCGCCGGTCGCCGAGACGCCGCAGCCGTCGGCCAGGCTGGCGGCGCCGAGATAGCCCCGGCTCGCCAAGGACCAGAAGGTGGTCAGGCCGCCGCGTGGGCTGGAGACCGCGAACAGGCCTCCGCCGGCATCGAAGCAGACGCTGCCGCAGTACTGGCGCATGCGCCGCTCGACCTCCGGCGGCGCGCGCAGCAGGGCTATCCGCTCCTCGCCGCCGTGCAGGGCGACCAGCGGCACCCGGTCGCTGCGCGGACCTTCGTACTGCATGGCGATGACGACCGCGTCCCCCGGGCCGACCGCCAAGTGCCGGATGCTCAGGCGGTGCAGCGCGGGCGGCAGGCGGTACGCGCCGAGGCGGCGTCCGCTCGCCGCGTCGAGGTAGACCAGCGACGGCGCCATGGTCGGCAGGTTGAGCTTGTGCCGGCCGCTCTCCGGGTGGGTTTGGATGCCGCCGTTGGCGATCACAAGTGTCCGTCCATCGGCCAGGAAGCGGATGTCGTGGGGGCCGATGCCGTGCGCGGACAGCTCGCCGAGCCGGCGGTAGTCGCCGCCGGCCTCCCAGACGCCGATTGCGCCACGCCCGGCCTCGTAGTCGTTCTCGGTCGTGAAGAGCTTCGAGCCATCGGGCGCGAAGACCCCGTGGCCGTAGAAGTGGCGGCCGTCGGGGCTGGCCAGCCTTCGAAGGACTTTCCCCTCTGTTAGATCGACGACCTCGGCAAAGCGGCCCGGCCGGCGCGCGAAGATGACGGCCTGGCGCGCGGCGGGTGACAGCGCGACCGCGTGGCCGCGCCCGGGTAGCGGCAGCTCGAAGCCGATCGTGCCGTCGGCGCGAAAGGCGGAAAGCCGGAAGCGCCCGTCCGGACCGGCGCTGCCGCTGAGATAGAGGCCGGGATCGCCGCTGCCCCGCGCGCTGGCGGACGAGAGCGCGAGCGGGCCGGCGGCCAGTCCCGCGCCCAGGGCGCTCAGCAGCTTGCGCCGCTCAATCGCCATCGAGCGTATTGAAGCCGACGGCGAGGCCGAGCGCCTGGGCCAAGGGGCCGGCAATCCGCTCGCGCTGGGCCTCGACCCGGCGTTTCAGGTCTTCGACGATGAGGCGTGCGGCCTCGTCCTTCACCGCGGCCGAAAGCGGCAGCCCCAGGGATTTGGCGAGCCCGATCGCCTTCCTGAAGCCCTGCCGGATCTCGGCGTCCAACGCCTGGTGCGCGGGATCTTCGGTCAGCAGCGAGGCCAGGGCCCCCTCCGCGCCGTAGAGCGCCTCCAGGGCTTGAAGGTTCAAAACGACGTTCTGCATGGACCGCGCGCTGCGCCAGGACTCGCTGCGGCGCGGCTTGGCTTTCTTCAGCGACGAGCCGAGCGGCCGTGCCAGCTTGACCTCGGCGATCAGGACCAAGCCTTGGTTGAGGCTCTTGAAGAACAGGGCGGCGACCGCCTCGTCGTTCTCGAAGAGGCCTTCGCCACCGGCTGCCGTGCGAATGGCGGAGAGCGTGCTGTCCTCGCCGTCGCGCCACTCGCGCAGTAGGTCCTCGGCGATTCCGGCGAGATTGTCCGTGATCGCGACGGCCAGCTTGCAGCGGTAGGCCGGCTCGCCCTGCGGCCCCAGCGAGTCGGGACCGCCGTAGAGCAGCTTCTCCAGCGCGGGCAGGCCCTGCACGGCGACGCTGCCCCTGGCGAAAGCCGCCGGCGCCAGGGCCGCGTCGTCCTCGGCGGCCAGCAGCTTGGCGAGCTGCTTGCTGCCGGTGTTGTGCTTGTCCGGCCAGAAGGCGATGCGGAAGCCGCGCATCAGGAACTCGACGGGACCGAAGTGGATGTGCGCCACACCCATCCAGGCGTCCATGGCGGCTTGGTAGCCGGCCCGCGTCGCGTCCAACCCGGCGGCCGAGGGTGTGGTGCAGAAGGCCGTCGCCGCCTCGTCGAGCTGTCCCGTGGCTTCCGCCAAGGCGGCGTAGCGCGGAATGACGTGGCTCTCCGCCAGTGCCAGATTGCTTGCGAGGAAATCGCTCTCGGCATGACCTGGGCCCGGGGCCTGCGCGGCCACCAGGACCACGGCGGCAGCCAGGCATCCCTGTCGGTGCCGTCTCATAGCGTGCTTAGAAAACGCAGCAAGGCGTTGCGCTCCTCCCGGCTCATGGAGACGACGGCCTGCTTGGCACCTTCCGCCTCGCCGCCGTGCCAGAGGATCGCCTCCAGCAGGTTGCGTGCACGGCCGTCGTGCAGGAACTGTGTGTGGCCGTTGACGACCTCGGTCAGGCCGATGCCCCAGAGCGGCGGCGTGCGCCACTCCCGCCCGGAGGCCTCACCCTCCGGCCGATGGTCGGCCAGGCCCTCGCCCATGTCGTGCAGCAGCAGGTCGCTGTAGGGCCAGATCAACTGCCCAGACTGCTCGGGCATGTCCGGCCGCTCGGCGGTCACGAACTTGGGCCGGTGACAGGCGATGCAGCCCGATCCGTAGAACAGCGCCTTGCCCGCCAGCACCTCCGGATCGTCGATTTCCCGGCGGGCCGGCACGGCCAGGTTCCGCGCGTAGAACAGCACCACGTCGAGCACCTTGTCCGAGGCTTCGACGCCGTCATGGCGGTCGCTGTTGCCGGTCGGCGCGGCGCGGCAGTCGCTCTGCGCGGCGGTGCAGTCGCCCGCGGCCGCGGGAAACAGCGTCGTCGCGATGCCGATATCGCCGCTGAAGGCTGCGGCGATCTGTTGGCGCAGGCTCGGTTGGCCCGCCTTCCAGCCGAAGCGGCCGAGCATCGCCCGGCCGGCCTCAAGGCTCCAGACCCGGTTGGCCTTGCCGGAGATGCCGTCGCCGTCAGCGTCCTCGGGGTCGGCGAGGGCCAGGATGTCCGCCTCGTCGATGGCCTCCAGCAGCCCCAGGCCGATCATGGGCGATGCCACGCGCGGCGACAACATGGTCTCCGGGTGCAGCGCGCCGAAGCCGGGCGCCTCGACGCTGTAGGTCGGGCGGCGCAGGGACACGACCTCGCCGTCGGCGAGCGTCACCGGGATCTCCTCGTAGACGATGTGGATGCGCCCCTCGGCCCGATGGCCTTGGATCGAGAAGTCCTGGAGCTGGCCGCCGTAGGTCGGCTC
>JAKSDN010000511.1 GCA_022360075.1 Kiloniellales bacterium
GCTCGGCGCCGCCGTCCCGCCGACCGCGAGCGCAGCGGGTGCCAGGCCCAACAAGCCGACAAGGACGGCGACGACAAAGAAGATCGGCAAGCGCATGGTCAGGCTCCCAGCTTGAAGCGGCATCCATTCTGAGAGCTTCCGGCCAGGCCGCCAAGCCAGGCCGTATGACAGTTTTTGGCAGCCCGCCGGATGAGCTCCTTCGCTAAGAAGACTCTCCCGACTCATCGGAGCAGCGGCGCGGTCTAGGAATTTCGAACACGGATGAACGGGATAAACACGGATATCCGTGTCCATGCCGTTCATCCGTGTCGAATTCTCACCAGCAGTGCCGCTTGCTCGTTGTCGGGAAGTGATGCTCGAATCGCTACTCGGGCAAGACCGCTTCCACCGCCGCAATGATCGTCTCGGAGGTCGGTGAGACGCGGGCCGGCCAGGCGGAGAGGGCGCGGCCGTCCGGGGCGATCAGGAACTTGTGGAAGTTCCAGGTCGGCACACCCGCCTGGCCCAGCTCGGCGGCGATCCAGCGGAACAGGGGATGGGCCTCGGGCCCGCGCACGCGCTGCTTCTCGGTCATTGGAAAGTCGACCGCGAAGTTGACTTCGCAGAACTCCTTGATCTCGCTGTTCGAGCCCGGTTCCTGCCCGCCGAAGTCGTTCGAGGGCACGCCGAGCAGCACGAAGTCGCGCCCGCGGTAACGCTGCCACAAGGCCTGCAGATCGCCGTACTGGTGTGTGAAGCCGCAGCGCGAGGCGGTATTGACCACCAGCAGCGCCTTGCCGGCGTAGTCGGCCAGGGCCAGCGGCTCACCCTCGATGGAGACGAAGGAAAAGTCGTGCGCGCGGCTTTGCCGGGCCGCGGCCGGAAGCGCCGCATAGGCCGCGAACGCCGCCGCCGCGCCGGCGAAGTCTCGGCGAGAAATCATCGAAACCTCCCTCTGCCTGCTGCTAGATATGGGCGCGGGCGCGCGTGCAGGAAAGTCCTCGCCGCGATGGCGGGCGTGTGCCGCAGTCTCGGGAGCATCCCCATGACGACCCTACAGGTGGATTTCGGCCGTACGGCCGAGGACTACGCGACACACCGGGCCGGCTTCCCGGCACCGCTGTTCGAGCGCCTGGCCGCCGCGGGCGTCGGCCGGGCCGGCCAGACGATCCTCGATCTCGGCACCGGCACCGGCAGCCTGGCCCGCGGGCTGGCGCAGAGCGGCGCGACGGTCACCGGCCTCGATCCCTCCGAGCCGCTGCTGGCCCAGGCGCGCCGGCTCGACGAGGCGGCCGGGGTCTCGGTGCGCTACGTGGTCGGCACGGCCGAGTCGACGGGCCTGGCCGATGCCCGCTTCGACGTGGTCGCCGCCGGCCAGTGCTGGCACTGGTTCGACAAGCCGCAGGCCGCGCACGAGGCGCACCGCTTGTTGCGGCCGCGGGGGCGACTGCTGATCGCCTATTTCGACTGGCTGCCGCTGCCGGGCAACGTTGTCGCGGCCAGCGAGGCGCTGATCGAAGTACACAACCCGGCCTGGACTTGGGGCGGCGGGACCGGCCTGCATCCCGAGGTCATGGCTGACGTCGCCCTGGCCGGCTTCACCGGGCTGGAGACCTTCAGCTTCGACCTCGATGTGCCCTACAGCCATACCGCCTGGCGCGGGCGTATCCGGGCCAGTGCCGGCGTCGGCGGCAGCCTGCCCGCCGACAAGGTGGCGGCCTTCGACCGGGTCCACGGTGCCATGCTCGCCGAGCGATTCCCCCACGATCCGCTCCAGGTGCCGCACCGCGTCTTCGCGATGACGGCCACGACGTGAGGCCTTTGGCGATAGGTTCTATTTGTCGGGTCTTTCTGGAGCCGCGCTTCGACGGGCGCAAGGCCGAGGAGGTAAGGGGATTATTTTGATTGACACAGATGGACACAGATAAACACGGATGACCTAAGCTGTTATTCGCTGATTATATTGCACGACATCTGTGTACATCACTATTTATCCATGTATTTTATTGTAAGAAGTACATTTTGAATTGTCATCCTCGGATCGGCGTGCCGCTTCGCGACGCTTGTCCGAGGACGACAGTCCGGTGGCGAGCGGGGCTTCCGCCCATGAAAGCCCAAGCAAATTCAATTCCCCACCCCCACGCTGCGGGCATCGGCGATCAGCTCGGCGATGTTGTCGCCGGTCAGGCTCTCCAGGAAGGCAACGA
>JAKSDN010000469.1 GCA_022360075.1 Kiloniellales bacterium
CTGTCGTCGCTCGAAGTCGGTGATCTTGACGGCGCGCCATCGGTCGGCGGCGCGGGTCATGGCGGCGAACATGAGCTTGAGCACGGCCTTCTCTACCGAAGGCGTTGGGAATGATACTTGGGTCAAGCCCGAGCACAGGTCTTCAGGCGTCGGCGCTCCTCCAGAAACAGACGCTCCAGGAGGTTGGTCGTGCGGGTCGCGCGTCGGTGGGTGACCGGCAAGCGCAGGTGCGCGATACAGGCTTCGAAGTTGTCTTGGAAGCAGGCCACGGCCGAGGGCAGTTCGGTCTCGTAGTCCGCGACTAGGCTCTCGGCCAGATCGCGGGCGATAGCCCGGCTGCGGCGCGCGGAGATCGGCACGCACCACCATATCAGCGGCCTCTACCTGCATGCTTACGCGAACGAGATGGCCTGGAGAGAGGACTACCGCCGGGTTCCAAACGGGACGCAGTTCGATCTAGTTGTAGCCGCCGCGATGGCGCATCCGGTCAGCCGGCAGTTGAAAGGCTATTGGTAGCGCTCAGCCCACAACATCTAGTATTGTGCTGTTTCTGCATACCTGCCATCCACAGGTGTGGACGGAATAGGTGGACCGAGACTCCCATATATGATTCTATTGGTTTATGGGAGTGCAAACTCTTACTGCCGGATGCTAGTGGTCGCGCCGACCCTTGCGGCTGGTCAGGGATGTTAGTGATGGCTCCGGAGGAACAGATTAAGAGCATTGTCTTGTCTGTTCTTGAGAGCAGATTCAAAGACATAGAAATCTATTCTATCGAGGTGACGCCGGACGTTGATGAGGACGGCGATAGGGTTTTTGCTGTCAAAATTGTTTTTGATGGTAGCAGAACAACCCTAGATGCGCGCGAAACCTCCAGCCTAGTCAGGCGGATCTTGCCGATGATGGAGAAAATTGGCGAGCGCGGTTTTCCGATAATGTCGTTCATTGCGAAGTCTGAGCTAGGGAAAAGTAGCCCTGGTTCCGCATGACCTCTTAGAAACAGCCCGCGACCTAGTTGCATCAAAAAGCGGCAAACCTCGACAATCTAATCTTCGCCGAGGCGTAAGCACAGTATACTATGCTTTGTTTCATTGTTTGGCGAAGTGCTGCGCCGATCTGCTTGTAGGTGGCACAAGTTCAGTAAGAAGTGAATACGCATGGAAACAAGTATACCGCGCTCTTGAGCATAATGCTGCTAAAAACGCTTGCAAAAATCAAGAAATTATAAAGAAATTTCCAAAGGAGATAGAAGATTTTGCAAATGCTTTTATAACAATGCAGGCCAAGCGCCACAAAGCAGATTATGATCCATCGGAGAAATTGTTCAAATCGTCCGTTCTACAAGATATAGCCGATGCTAATGACGTAATTGATCGCTTCAAGAAGGCAGATATCAAGGATCGCCGGGCATTTGCCGCGTACGTATTGTTTAAAACTAGGACTTGATCACTAGCTCGCCACACCAGCAGCCCATCCGCGCCCGGCTCTGACCGCACGTTACCCTTGATCTGCTGATCTCTCAGGCAGGCACCGACCCGCTTGGCCATGAGCTTGGCGAGCGTTTCATCGCTACTGTCCACACCGCGTTCCACCATGACGTACACGGCTAGCTTGGCTGTGGTCATGGGCTCGTCAGGATGGCCGAAGTGTCGAGAGCACAACCCTAGCCGTTGCGCCCCTGTAGACCCTGTGTTCCGGCGCCGCCAGCTTGGGCCGGATGGCCGCTAGCTCGATATCGGGAGAGAACGACAAAGCGTGGCGTCAAGGTAGTCCAGATCGATGATGAGTTATCGTAGAGCGTCTTGGTGGTGCTCTATCTGCCCGGCTATCTCGGAGCGTTTGCGGATTAGACCGGAGACCGTGTTGGGGCTGTCCATGTCCGGGAGGATAGGAAAACGGCCTGGAAATCGTGAGGGGATTTTAGGCGCGGTTGCTACCTAACGCCGCAGATATCTGCCGGCTGGATTGCGTCGCTGCGCTCGCAATGACGCAGCTTATCGCGATGCGTTGCTTTCATCACCGCTTGGTCGGGCGGGGCGCATATCCTGTGGGGTGCGCCTCGTGCAGATCCGCGTTCGTCCCTTGTGTCGGGAAAGGGCGAGGGGCCGGCAAGGCTTCGCCGTCCCCTCGCTTTGGCCCCGGTTCTCTCTTTCTTATTCCTCGATCGATCTGCGCAGGTTCTCCGGGCTGGCGTACTTCTGGATCTCCTCTTCGTAGGTGCGGTTCTCGAAGCGGCACTGCCAGATGTGCCAGCCGATCCAGAGCACGATGGCAACCAGCGTCATAATGCCTTCGGCGCCAACCCAGGGATAGATCTTGGTCACGTCCGCCAGGTCGACGGCCCAGGTCTCGATCGGTGTCGATGACATGGTCTTTCTCCTTTTTTCCTCGGGCCGCCTAACGCGACGAGATCAGTTGTTGTTCGGCGGAAACCATCTCCTGGCGCGCCGCCTCCTTCTCCTGCTCGCTCGCGAAGTCGAGGCCGAGCAGCTCGATCTCCTTGGGGATGCGCAGCAGGTTCGCCGCCGCCAGGATCTTGGCCAGGACGAAGGCCGGCAAGAAGCCGAGCACCCAGAACATGATCACCGCGCCGATGAACTGACCCCAGGGCGTGATGCTGGCGAAGCCCTCGTAAGGCGAGGAGGGATGGCCCCAGAGCACGAAGCCGGCGATCACCAGGCCGATGAATCCGGCGTAGCCGTGCACAGCGACGGCGCCGACCGCATCGTCGATCTTGAAACGGCGCTCGACGAAGTAGTGCAGCTTGTACATGCCCCAGGTGCCGATGGCGCCGATGATCAGGGCCTGAAGTGGGTGATAGAGATCGTTGCCGGCCGAGGCGGTGATGATCCCGGCGAGGCCACCCGAATAAGTCCAGAAGGCATCGCCCTTGGAGACCATGTAGCCCATCAGCATGCCGCCGGCGAGCGACATCAGGAAGTTCAGGGTAATGGCACTCAGCGTGGTCGGCGTCAGGTAGATGGTGGTGGCGGTCTGCGTCTCGCCGGTGATCAGGCCACCGATATAGCCGGTCGTTGCGACCGGAACGTTGCAGGCCACGTAGAAGCCCCAGAAGCCGGTGTAGATCAAGAACAGGCCGACGCAAACCAGCCAGGGGTTGTGCGGCAGGATGTCGCGCGGCGTGCCGTCGGCGGCGAACTTGCCGAGCCGTGGGCCGAGCACGACGAGCACGCCGAGTGCACAGCCGCCGGCGATGCCGTGAATCACGCCCGAGGCATAGGCATCGTGATAGCCGAGAATCTGAACCATCCAGCCGTTGAAATGCCAGCCCCAGGCGGCGTCGAGCGACCAGGTGACCGAGCCGATCAGGATGGCGAAGAGCCAGAAGGCGAAGGAGCGGATGCGCTCGATCACCGCGCCCGAGACGATCGAGGCCGCTGTCCAGGCGAACAGCAGGAAGGCCGCCCAGAAGACGCCGCTGATGCGATCGTCGAGTCGCGGCCCCATGCTGTCGCCCCAAGGCGTGTAGCCCGCCGCGAAGCTCGGATCGGGATGGCCGAGGCCGCCGGTGATGCCCGGGCCGCCGGGAAAGGCCCAGTAGATCCACCAGCCGAAGAAGAACCAGGTGATGGTGACCAGCGGGATCAGCATCGAGTTCTTCATCAGCGTGTGCATGTGGTTCTTGTGCCGGCTCGCGCCGACCTCGTACATGCAGAAGCCGACGTGAATCAGGAACATGAGCGCGACCGTCACCCAGTAATAGAACTCGGTGAAGACCGTTGTCAGAGCAGCAATGTCGGTATCCATTTACCCCCTCCATTCAGTTGGTTTTTGGCTTTTTTGTGCGATGGCGCGCGGCCCTTCCGGCCGCGGGCGATCGACGGCAGTGTGCGGGCTTGGCCCGCTTTCTTGTTGTATCCTCCCCGCTTCAGAGCGCTGCGAACCGAAGTCCGAGCAGTTGCCCTGTTCGTCCTTAGGTCATTGCGCGCTCGCGCCTAGCAGATGGCGGCGCGCCCGTTCCAGATGTTCGCTGATGATCCGGCCCGCCGCCTCGACGTCGCGGCTGCGCAGGGACTCGTAGAGGGCGCGGTGCTCCTCGTTGTAGGCCGTAATGCGCTCTGCCGAGAGCACGTTGTCCTTCATCGAATCCCACTGCGCGTGGCCGCGGACGTCGTTGATCTGCTGGTACAGCCAGACCATTAAAGGGTTGTGCGTGCACTCGGCCAGGATCTGGTGGAAACGCTCGTCGGCGCGCGAGAAGTACTCGCTGTCGTCGCCCGAGGCCTCGACCCGGCGCAGCGCCTCGTTCAGACGCTCGAGGTCGCGGGCGGTCGAGTTGACCACCGCGAGGCGTGCGATCTGGGGCTCGATCCCGATGCGCACGTCGATCAGCTCGAGCGGACTGGTCAGCTCCGCGATATGGCCCTCGCCGAGCGGCGGTCGGTAGCTGACGAAGGTGCCGCTGCCGATGCGCCGGGTGACCAGATTGGATTCTTCCAACCGGCGCAGTGCCTCGCGCACGGTGTTGCGAGAGGTTCCGAAATGGTTGGCCAGGTCGCGCTCGGCCGGCAGCCGCTCGCCGTAACTGTAGTTGCCATCGAGGATCGCCTGGCGCAGGCGCGCGGCAATCGCAGCGGAGCCGCCGGCCACCGCCGCCGGCAGTCTTTCCTTGATGGCTTCGCCCGTCTCTTCCGACATCGCCTGCGCAGCCTGTATAGCGCCAATCCGAACCATTGCCGATCCATTGCAAAAATCGGTTTGAAATCGGATCAGCAATGTGCTGCATTATGGCCCAGAAGGTCAAGGATATCAAAGACCGCCGGATCGGCCGCTTTTGCGCCATTCAGAGCGGGGTCCGCGCAACGGGAGAGCTTCGAGAGGTCCTTCATGGCCCTGCCCAGCCACGTCAAATACCTCGTCATCGGTGCCGGCATCCACGGTCTCTCGACCGCCTGGCACCTGGCCGCAAGGCTGCGGGCCCAAGGCAAGGGCGACGGCGAGGACGTCCTGGTGCTCGACAAGACGGCGATCGCTGCTGGGGCATCCGGGATTGCCTGCGGCGTGGTGCGCAACAACTACTTCCAGCCGGCGATGCGCGAGCTCATGGCCCAATGCGTCGAGGTCTGGGAAAGCGATCCGAAGGCCTTCAGCTATCATCCCGTTGGCTACATGCAGATCAGCCCCGAGGCGATGCGTGCCGACGTCGCCTCGATCCACGAGCAGCAGCAGGCGATCGGCTACGACTCCGTCTTCGTCGAGGGCGCGGCCGAGTCCGAGGCCTACATGAAGGGCCTGTTCGACGACTGGCAGGCCAAGGGCATCACCTCGGTGCTGCACGAGAAGAAGGGCGGCTACGCCAACAACACCGCTGCGATCTACGGTATCGCCGGCAAGGCCGAGGCGCTCGGCGTGCGGATCGCCACGGGCGTGACGGTGACCGGCTTCGAGACCGGCCACAACTCCGATGCCGTGACCGGCGTGTTGACCGACCGCGGGCGGATCGGCTGCGAGCAGGTGGTGGTCGGGGTCGGCCCCTGGATCAACCAGCTCTGGAACCTGCTCGAACTGCCCAAGGAGGTCTCGATCAAGGGCTCGGATGGCGCGCTGCATGAGGGCATCCCCATGTGGCGCTACTGGGCGCTGGAGGAGGGCACGCTCGGCGTCGATCCGGACTTGCAGAAGACCAACGACGGCGCGATGCCGCCGGTCATGCATGTCGACTCCGACGCGCCGCTGCTCTCCGATGTCGACGGCTCGGTCATCACCGAGGAGATGTGGGGCATCTACTACAAGCCCGACTTCAACTTCGGCGGCGTGCAGGGCGGCGCGATGCCCTACAAGGTCGACAAGCCCGTCGACGACGTGGCGATCGATCCCTACGGCCCGGAATCGCCGGAATTCATCGTCGACGACAACTTCGCGCACATGTGGTGCTCTGCGCTGGCGCACTGCCAGAAGCGTTTCGAGGGCAAGATCGTCAAGTACAAGAAGGAGCCTTCGGGCGGCCTCGGTTGCTTCACGCCGGACTCCTTTCCGGTCTTCGACCGCTTCCGCGACAACGTCTACGTCATCGCCGACTCGAACCACGGCTACAAGATGATCGGCGTCGGCAAGCTGGTCGCCGAGGAGCTGACCGGCGGCAGGGCCGCACTCCTGGAGCCGTTCCGCTTCTCGCGTTACGCCGAGGGCAAGCTCCACCCGGTTTCGAACAGTCCGTTCCCGTGGAGCTGACTCGGGAACGCCGCAGATACGGGAGGCCCGGTCACTAGGCTCGGTGCCGAACGCACAGGCGTCGAAAACGGTCCACTATGGGACCGAACAACATCCAAAGGACGGGGCAGAGGCGAAAGAGGGAGGAAGACGACATGGCGCGACAGACCAAGAGCGCGGCTAAGAAGAGCCGATCCAAGAAGAGCGCTGCGAGCCCACGCGGGGATACGGATCTGGAGCTGCACGTCAACGCACCCGGCAGGGCGCGCTTGGTGAAGCAAGTTCGCGAGAAGATCAAGGAACTGGGGATCACCTATATCTACTACCAGTTCATCTCGGTCACCGGGCGCATCGTCGGCAAGGGCATCCCGGCCGACCATTGGGAGCAGATCGCCGAACGCGGCTTCCAGCTCGTCTACGGCTCGACCGCCAATCTCTATACCGACCGGCACGGCCAATACATCGGCTACGGGCCGGAGGCCTCGGAGCTGGTCGGCATTCCCGATCCCGAGACCTTCTGCCAGTTGCCTTGGGACAAGCGCGTGGCGCGAGTCTTCTGCACCTGCTTCCGGAACCGGGAGGAGGACGTCGATCCGGGCGCGCATCTGACGTCCGATTGCCGCGGCAATCTCCGCATCTTCCACGAGGAGTTCCAGAAGAAGCACAAGGGGCTGCACCTGCGCCACGGCACCGAGCCGGAGATGATGTGGCTGAAGCGCGGCGAGAATGGCCTGCCGGACGGCGGCTTCTCCAAGCCGAACTGCTATCACATCGACCAGTTCGAGTCGCTGCGGCCGACCTTCATGAAGGTGATCGAGTACTCGCGGGCCATGGGACTCGACATGATCCAGGGCGACCACGAGGACGCGCCCGGTCAGCTCGAGCTCAACTTCACCTTCGACGACGCGCTGCGCACCTGCGACCGCCTGACCACCTATCGCCAGATCTGCAAGCAGGTCGCGCGCGAGAACAACCTGATCGCCTGCTTCATGTCCAAGCCGTTCATGGGCGTGTCCGCGTCCGGCTGCCACCACAACATCTCGTTCTGGCGCGGCGGCGAGGACAGCGTGAACCCGCTCGGCCAAACGGACCTGCCGGGGATGGAAGGCAACTTCACCTATCTGCGCGGCGGCGAGAACACGTTCATGCCCGACACCGACGACATCCAGCTTCCGGGCAAGGTGGGGCTCAACGTGATCGGCGGCATCGTCGAGCACCTGAACGCGTTGACCGCGATCGGATGCTCGACGGTGAATTCCTACCGGCGGCTCTGGGACACCGGCTTCTGGGCGCCGCTGTTCGCCGACTGGGGCTATCAGAACCGCACCACCGGGCTGCGCGTCTCCGCGCCCGGCCGCTTCGAGTACCGGGCCGTGGACTCCATGGTGAACCCCTACCTGATGGCCGCCGCGATCGTTCAGGCGGCCGACGACGGCATCAAGCGCGACCTCGACCCGGGCAAGCCGGAGGAGCGCAACATCTACGAGGCGATGGAAGCCGGCAAGGTGGTCAAGAAGCTGCCCATGAACCTGGGC
>JAKSDN010000192.1 GCA_022360075.1 Kiloniellales bacterium
CCCCGAGACCCGGCAGGCGATCGCGGCCTTCCGCCAAGCCAACGGACTGGCAGCGGGCAATCAGATCGACGAGCCCCTGTGGCGGAAGCTGGTCGAGGCTCTGCCCACGGGCCGCGACCCCGGCACGCTCGTCGGCCCCCAGACGGACGCCGAGCGGCAGATGGCGGCGCCACGCATCGACGACATCCGGCGGCTCCTCGACCATCTGACGGTCCTCGGCGTGCCGAACGTGCCCCAGGTCAACGAGTTCTCCGTCGAGGCCCGTCGGGCGATCCTCGCGTTTCAGAAGGCGGCCGGCCTGCCCGAGACGGGCACGCTCGCCGCACCGCAGATCGTCGCCGCGATCCGAAGCTGCACGGCCCTGCCCTGTTCGTGACGGGGCGGAGCGCTGACACCGCACAGATACACGGGAGACTTGCCATGCAGGATCATGACCTGACCCTCGCCCTCGACATCCTGACCGGTCGCGGTGAGACCTGGGCGCAGTCAAACGGCGTCAGGCGACACATCGAAGCCAGTCTGCGGGACGCTCTGCCCTGGATCAGACAGCGCAGTGTGCAGGCGCTCGGCCTCGCCCGTCGCCGCACCCTGGGCGAGCCCCAGCCCGAACCGGCCATCAAGGTTTACGTGGACGAGAAGCGGCCGTCGGCGGGACTCGAGACGCCGATCCCCAACCGGCTACGCCTGCCCGGGCTCGATGCCGTCATTCCGATCGACGTCGAGGCGATCGGCACGTTGCGGCCGCAGCAGGGACCCTGCACCGGCGGAACCAAGATCTACAACAAGAAGACCCCGAATGTCGGCGGGACGCTCGGTTGCCTGCTCCAGAAACGCGGCAGTCCGAATCGACGCTACCTTCTGAGCAACGCCCATGTCATCGCGTCGTCCCGGGACGTCCGCGCCGGCGACGAGATAGCGCGGGCCGACAGCGACGAGCCGATCGCAAACCTGACGACTTGGTCCCGGACCACGCCGCCCAGGGTCAAGGTCGATGCCGCCATCGCCGAGGTGATCGACGGCAAGGTCGAGCCCCTGATCGAGGGCCGCAACGGCACGCGCCTCGCCACCGGCACCAGCAACACCATCTACGAAGACATGCCGGTCGAGCTCGGGAAATCGGGCCGGCTCGCGGGCGTGGTGACCGACAGCAACTTCCGCCTGCCGGAGGAGTTGCCGCCGGGCGCCAACTTCAGGACCTGGCTCGGCCTGTCGTTCTCCGACCAGATCTCCTGTAGCCGCATCTCCCAGAACGGCGACAGCGGTAGCGTGGTTCTGAACACCGACGAAGCAGTGGTCGGGCTGCTGATCTGGGGCTCCGACAAGCGTAGCGTGTTCAGCCGGATCGCAGACGTGCTGGCGGAGTTTCAGGCCTTCGACGTCGAGCCGGTCACAGGCCGAAATCTGAATCCGCCGGTGGCGCCGCCGGATTCGCCGTCCGAAACCTTGGAAGGCTTCACTGAGCCCGATCCAGCTCCCTCCTCGGGCGATGCGATCTTGGCCGGACGTCCGCCCGCGGTCGTGGACCGCGACGACGCGATCGACATTCTGGCCCGCACGATCTGGGGCGAGGCGCGCGGCGAAGAGCCGGACGGGCGTAAGGCGGTCGCGGCCGTCGTCGTCAATCGGGTGAAGCGGCCACGCTGGTGGGGCCGCACGGTCGAGGCGGTCTGCCTGAAGCCTTGGCAGTTCAGCTGCTGGAACGAGAACGATCCGAACCGCGCGCCGCTGCTTTCGGTCGGTCCGAGTGACGCGGAGTTCAGAGCCTGCCTTGCTATCGCGACCGCCGCCGTCGACGGTTTCGCCGACGACCAGACGCTCGGAGCGACCCACTACTTTCGGACCGGCACCGGCGTGCCGCACTGGGCCGTTGGCAAGACCGCCTGCACGACCATCGGCAACCACAGCTTCTTCAACGACATCGAATAGCACCCTGCTCCGAAGGAGGATTCGATCATGACCGATTTAGTGATCCTGGACGTAGCGATCGGATTGGTCTTCGTGTTTCTGATCGTCAGCCTGCTCTGCACGTCCTTGCAGGAGGCCGTAGCGGCGTCGCGCGGCTCGCGCTCGAAGATGCTGGTCGAGTCCGTCGTCGGCCTGCTCACCGGCACGCCGCTGGCGAAGCCAAATCCCACCACCGGGTTCTTTCCATCGGTCCTTCGGTTCTTTGAACGCAAGGATCGGGCCGCCAAGCCCTCCGACGTGGTCAATCAGCTGCCGACCGACACGCCCGCCGAAGTCAAAGGTATCGCGAAAGCACTGATCGATCACCCGATGCTCGACGGCCTGGCCAAGCCTGGCCAGGCCCCTTCCTACATTCCAGCGCGCACTTTCGCCCTCTGTTTGCTCGATAGTATCAGCAAGGCGAGCCCAGAAGATGGACCCGGCAAGAGCATTCCCGTCAAGGCGGTCAAGCGGCTGCCCGAATGCGGGCTGCGACGCAGCCTGCTGCTCATGGCGAAGAACGCCGGTGACGATCCAGCCGCGTTCCAGGACAACATCGAAGATTGGTACGACGACTTCATGGACCGCGTCTCGGGCTGGTACAAGCGCAAGGTCCAGGTCGTGACATTCTTCTTCGGTCTGCTGATCGCCGGCGGGCTCAACATCGACGCGATCGAGATAACCCGCGTGCTTTGGAAGGAAGATGCGATCCGCGACCTAACCGTCACATCGGCAACGCAACTGAGCGCCGCAGATCCAACGGTTATCGATCGTGAAGGGGCGGAGAAGGCGCTCAAAGGCCCCGGACTTCCAGTCGGATGGTGGCCGCCGCAGTTCACTGGAGCTCTATGCGACGAGTTCTCTTGGATTCTATCCGAAAAGGCGCACGCAGAATGCCTCGGAACCAACGAGAGCGGGGAGCTGAAAGGGCAGGGGGCAAAAAAAGGCGACCAAGCCCGAACGGTTCTCCTCATGCTCCTCGGCTGGATCATCACCGCCTTCGCCGCCTCTTTCGGCGCGCCCTTCTGGTTCAGCCTGCTCGACAAGCTGTTGGCGATCCGCGGCGCCGGGCGCCGGCCGCCGCGCGGCGACCAGACGCCGGAACGCCAGGCGCGCCAACAGGCGGCGGCAGCGGCGGCGGCGCCAACTGCACAGACGCCGACGCCGAGCGTCGAAGTGTCCCCGACCACGAGCGCCTACGAGGCCGAACTGACCGGCGACGACATCGAAGACATCCAGGAAGCGCTGGGCATGCGCGGCGACGAGGTGACCGGACGAATCGATGAAGCGACCCGGGCCCGGATCCGCGTTGCCCAAGAGAGGTTCGGACGGGCGCAAACCGGGCGCCTAACGCCATGGTTCGTCCTGCGTCTGCGCGACCTCCCCGTCGTCGCTACGCCCCAAGCGGGCACGGCGGGCACGGCGACCGCGGCGCCATAACGCCGCCGATCGAAAAAAGTCTCGCCCGCGCCTACTTCCGCATCCGCTCGCCCTTGGGGTCGAACAGCGCCTCCGCGGCGAAGCGGGCCGGGCGGCGCTCGCCGAGGATCTCGACCTCGAAGGCCGTGCCGTCCTCTGCCAGGGAGGGCGGCAGGTAGGCGAGCGCGATCGAGGTGCCGACG
>JAKSDN010000799.1 GCA_022360075.1 Kiloniellales bacterium
GAGGGCGAGGTGCTCGTCGAGGTCGGTGCCTGCGGCATGAACAACACCGACGTCAACACGCGCACCGCCTGGTACAGCAAATCGGTCACCGAAGGCACGACGGCCGAGGGTGGGGCCGAAGGCTTCACCCAGTCCGATGACGATGACGCCGCTTGGGGCGGCGCAGGGATCGGCTTTCCCCGCATCCAGGGCGCCGACGTTTGCGGCCGTGTCGTCGCGTTGGGTGACCGGGCACCCGAAGAGCTTCTAGGCAAACGGGTCCTGATCGACACTTGGCTGCGGGACTGGGACGATCCCTTGAACCTCGACAAGTGCGGCTATTTCGGCTCGGAACGTGACGGCGGCTATGCCGAGTACACCACCGCACCGGCCAGGAACGTCCATCCGATCGAAAGCGCGCTCGGCGATGCCGAGCTGGCGACTTTCGCGACCTCTTCGATCACGGCCGAGAACATGCTGGAGCGCGCCCAAGTCGAACACGGCGACGTAGTGCTGATTCCAGGTGCTTCGGGCGGCGTGGGCTCCGCGCTGGTTCAGCTTGTACGGCGCCGCGGTGCCATGGCGGTGGCGCTTTGCAGCGGGGCCAAGGCCGAGGCCGTGATGGCTGTCGGCGCCGAGGCGGTTCTGCCGCGGGATCCCGACGACCTAGGAGCGGCGCTCAAGGCGGCGATCGGGCGGGACAGCGTCGACGTGGTCGCCGATGTCGTCGGCGGTGCGCTCTGGCCCCAACTGATCGAGGTTCTGCGAAGGGGCGGGCGCTACACCTGCGCCGGCGCGATCGCGGGCCCGATCGTGTCGTTCGATCTGCGCACCTTCTATCTCAAGGATTTGACCTTCACCGGCGCCACGATCGTGCCGCCTGGCCTGTTCGCCAATCTCGTGCGCTACATCGAAGCCGGCGAAATCAAGCCGCTGCTGGCCCGGACTTTTCCCTTGGAGCGGTTGCGCGACGCCCAGGCGGCGTTCCTCGAGAAACGCCACGTCGGCAACATCGTCGTCCTGATGCGCTAGGAGGTGGTTTTGCGGATCAGTCGGATCACGGTCTATCAGGTCGACCTGCCTCTGGCCGACGGCTGCTATAGCTGGGCCAAGGCCAAGACGATGACGACGGGCGACAGCACCGTCGTGCGTCTGGACACGGACGAGGGTCTGACCGGCTGGGGCGAGACCTGCCCGCTCGGCGCCAACTACCTTGCCTCCTATCCGCAAGGGATAAGGGCCGGCGTCGGCGTCTTGGCGCCGCACCTGCTGGGCCTCGATCCGAGCTGCATCGGCCAGATCAACGCGACGATGGACCGCGAGCTGCGCGGCCATCCCTACGTGAAGTCGGCGATCGACGTGGCCTGCTGGGACATTCTGGGCCAGCGCGCGGGTCTGCCCCTGCATGCCTTGCTCGGCGGCCGGCAGAACGATCGGATGCCGATGTACCGCTCGGTCGGGCAGGACTCGCCGGAGGCCATGGTGGAGGCCGCTAACGCCTTTCGCGCCCAAGGCTACAAGCAGCTACAGCTCAAAGTCGGCGGCGAGCCCGCGGTCGATGCCGAGCGGATCCGCGCCGTGGTCGAGAGCGGGCCGCCGGGCGAGCTGGTCCTGGCCGACGGCAACACGGGCTGGCGGCGCGACGAGGCGCTCAGCGTGGCCGTGGCGACGCGCGACCTCGACTACATTTTCGAGCAGCCCTGCGAGCGCTATAGCGACTGCCTCTCGGTGCGGCGGCGCACCGGCCACACCTTCAAGCTCGACGAGACGCTGGAGACGATCGACGACGCGACCCGTTCGTTGCAGGACGACGCGATGGACGTGGCCTGCATCAAGATCTCCAAGCACGGTGGTCTCACCAAGGCGCGCCTGATGCGCGATCTCTGTGCCGCGAAAGGCATCCCGATGACCGTCGAGGACATCTGGGGCGCCGATATCGTGACCGCGGCGCTCGCCCATCTCGCGGCCAGCACGCCGGCCGACTGCCTGCTCAACACCACCGACTTGCAGAGTTACAACACGATGCGCATCGCCGACGGCGCGCCGGAGGTGGTCGACGGTCAGCTCACCGTGAGCGACCGTCCCGGCCTCGGCGTCACCCCGCGCGACGACGTTCTCGGCGAGCCGCTTGCCACTTATCACTAAGGGCGGCCGGTGAAGATCACGCGCATCAAGGCCTTCCAGGTCACGCTGCCGCTGTCCGAGGGCTACTGGCTGCACGGCGGGCGCCTTTTCTTCGACGAGCTGGATTCGACCATCGTTTCGATCGAGACCGACGCGGGCCTGACCGGCTGGGGCGAGAGCTGTCCCTGGGGCGCGACCTATCTGCCGGCCTTCGGCAAGGGCCTGCGCGCCGGGGTCGAGGAGCTGGCACCGCAGTTGCTCGGCCAGGATCCGCGGCGGATCGGTGTGATCGAAAGGCTGATGGACAAGGCCCTGCCGGGGCATCCCTACGTCAAGTCCGCGCTCGACATCGCCTGCTGGGACATCCTCGGACAGGCGAGCGGCCTTGCCGTCTGCGAGCTGCTCGGCGGCCGGAGCGAGGAGCCCGTGACCCTGCACAGCTCGATCCCCACCGGCACGCCGGAGGCCATGCTGGCCTCGATCGCGAAGGCGCGCGCCAAGGGCTACCGCATTCACTCGTGCAAGCTCGGCGCGGACGTGCAGGGCGATGTCGAACGTATCCGCGGCATCGTCGCCGGACTCGAGCCGGACGAGAGCCTGACCTTCGATGCCAACCGCGGCTGGCTGCCGGACCAGGCGATCGGGGTCATGAACGCGACGGGAGACGTCCAGGCCTACTTCGAGCAGCCCTGCGAGACCTTCGAGGAATGCCTGACGGTGCGCCGCCTCACGCGCCAGCCGATCGTTCTCGACGAGTGCCTGCAAAGCTACGCCGACGTTGTGCGGGCCCAGGCGGAGGGGGCCTGCGAGGCCATCGGCCTCAAGCTCGGCCGGGTCGGCGGCCTGTCCAAGGCCCGGCGGATCCGCGACTTCTGCGTGGCCATGGGCATCCGGCTCAACATCGAGGACACCGGCGGCAGCATCATCGCCGATACCGCGGCCGTGCATCTGGCGCACTCGACCCCGGCGAGCCATCGTCGCGGCACCTGGTTGTGCCACGACATGATCACCGTCGATACCGCCGACGGCGGCGCGCGCAACGAGGGCGGTGTCACGCGCGCTCCAGAGGCGCCGGGTCTCGGTGTCCAACCCTTCAACGGGGTGTTGGGAGAGCCGGTGGCGGTTTACGGGTGAGATTCCGTCGGAAATAGAGCATTGTCTTTCAGTGCATTTGCTCTCGACATTTCCCTCAATGTGTCACCCTCGGGCTTGACCCGAGGGTCCATTGAAGTCCCGGACTCGGACTTCCAAGGATTGCCGGCTCAAGCCCGGCAATGACACGCTTTGTTGTGGGTGGCAGTTAGATCACTGAGAAATGCGCGATATTCGCAGGTCTAAGCTCTGAAACACGCCCCCACCTATCTCGATAACATCTGATACCGGGAAGTCCTTGCCGAGGGCGCTTGGGCTGCTCCATAAACGGCGGTTTGGCACTGGCGCCGCGTTAACTCACGCCGGATCATGCTCGGCGTGGCGCGTCGTCGCTGACCGTGAGACCCTTGGCCATTGGCACCTCACGCGAAGGATCACAGGACATGATCCTGAACCCCTCCCGGGCCCAGCGGCCCGCCGTCGCCGTCGAACAGATTTGGGGTCTGCTCGACGGCTTGCCGGATTGTGTCGCGCTCATCGACCGGTCCGAGATCTGCCACTACGTCAATGAGGCTTTCGCCCGGCTGATCGGCCGGACGGCCGAGGCGCTGCTCGGCAAGGCGCTGGCGCCGACGATCGGCGAAGCGCAGGCCGCGGTGCTTCGTCCCCTGATCGCGCGAGCGCTCGCGGGCGAGGCGGTCGCATGGCAGGGCGACCTTCGGTTTGCCGACGGCAAGGATCGAGCGGTCGAGCTCAGGCTCCGGCCGGGCACGCTAAATGGGGACGGGGGCGAGGCGGCGTTCCTGCTGCTGCGGGAGACGGAGGAAAGGGGTGCGGCGGCGGAGCTGGAGGAGGCGCGACGTCAGAACAGGCTTTTTCACGATGCCATCGATGCGATTCCGAACGGCTTCGCCGTCTACGGCGCCGACCAGAAGGTCGCGGTCTGCAATCAGGCCTTCGCGGCCCTCTACGGCGAGACTCGCGAGGCCATGGTCGGCACCGCCTTCGACGAGAACCACCGCCGTGCGCGTCTCTTGCTCAAATCGTTGGACGAGGAGACCTTCCAAGATCCTCTGCTCGGCTGGGAGCGCTCGCTCGACAAGGTGCTGGCGGCCGACCGCGAGCCGGTCGAGGTTCAGCTACACGACGGGCGGTGGTTTCTGATCGCCGCGCATCCCCTGGCCGATGGCGGCAAGGCCTTCATCCGCACCGACATCACGCGCCTGAAGCAGGCCGAGGCCACGCTCCGCGAGAGCGAAGAGCACTTCCGGCGCATTGTCGAAGGCCATCCGCTGCCGGTCTGGATGGTCGATGTCGAGACCGCGGAGATCCTCTACGCCAGTCCGGCGGTCGCCAAGATGCTCGGCTGCGACTGGGCGGAAGTCACGAACTACCGCGCGACCGACTTCTACGCCGACCCCAAGGATCGGGCCGATTTCGTCGCACGCCTGCGCGAGACCGGCGAGCTGGTCGGCTACGAGACCCGCCTGCAGCACAGCGACGGCACGGTTTTCTGGGTTGCCGCGGCCTGTCGGGTCTTCGATCTGGACGGCCGCGAGGTCGTGCTGACGAGCATGGCGGATTTGACGGAACGCAAGCGGACCGAGGCGGAATTGCGCCGCGCCCGGGAAACGCTCGAAGACGCCATAGAGGCGTTGTCGGAAGGCTTCGCGCTCTGGGACAGCGACGAACGGCTCGTGACCTGCAACCAGCGCTACCTCGAATACAACCGCCCGACCGTCGACATCCTGGTTCCCGGCGTCGCGTGGGAGCATTACATGCGCACGGCAGCCGAGCGCGGTCAGTATCCGCAGGCCCAGGGACGCTTCGAGGAATGGTTCAAGGAGCGCCTGGTGATCCGGGCGCAGCACAGCGCGCGCATCGAGTTCCCTCAATCCGACGGCCGCTGGTTCCAGGGCTCGCTGCAAAAGACCCGTCAGGGCGGCACTGTGGTCATCCGTGCCGACATTACCGAGCGAAAGGCGATGGAAGAGGCGCTGCGCGAAAGCGAGGCCATGGTTCGGCGCATCCTCGATGCCTGTCCGATCCCGATCGCCATGGTGCGGGCCGACAGCGGCGAGCTGCTCTACGAGAGCCCGGCGTCCCAGGCGCTGTTCGGGCGCGAGGATCACGGACAGGGCGACTACGGCAGCGTACTTCCGCAGTACATCGATCCGGCCGATCGGCTACGCTATATCGAACGACTGCGCGAGATCGGCGGCGTCGACGACTACGAGATCCAATTCAAGCGGCCAGACGGCAGCGCCTTCTGGGCCTCCATCTCCGGGCGCTTGATCGATTACAAGGGCGAGGAGGTCGTGGTCTCGATGACCAAGGATCTCACCGAACGGCGCGCCTTCGAGGCCGAGATGGCACGCCAGAAGGAAGCCCTGCATCAGAGCGAGAAGCTGAACGCCATGGGCGCGCTTTTGGCCGGCGTGGCGCACGAGCTGAGCAACCCCCTGGCTGTCGTCGTCGGTCAGGCCTTGCTGCTGGCCGAGACCGCCAAGGAGCCGGCGATCAAGGCGCGGGCCGAGCGCATCGGCGGTGCGGCGGAGCGCTGCGCGCGCATCGTCAAGACCTTCCTCGCCATGGCTCGGCAGAGTGCGCCGCAGTACGCCATGGTCGACCTCAACCGGGTCGTCGAGGGCGCGCTCGAGATCACCGACTACGTGCTCGGCAGCGCCGACATCGAGGTGCTGCGCAGGCTCGCGCCCGATCTGCCGGCGATCTGGGCCGACGCCGACCAGCTCAGCCAGGTCATCATGAACCTGGTGGTCAACGCCCAGCAGGTGCTCGCCGACCAGCCGCTGCCGCGGCGCATCGAGCTCGTGACCGAGCGCGACCCCGCCGGCGGCCTGCGCCTCACCGTGCGCGACAACGGCCCCGGCATCCCCGAGGCCATGAGCGAGCGGATCTTCGAGCCCTTCTTCACCACCAAGGAGGCGGGCGTCGGCACCGGCATCGGGCTTTCGGTCTGCCAGCGCATCGTCGAGACCCACGGCGGCACCATCTCCGAGCAGGGCCGCAGCGGCGAGGGCGCGGTCTTCGTCGTCGCCTTCCCCGCCACGGCGCCGGAGCCGGCGGCGCTGCCGACGGGCGAGAGCGGCGGTGACCCGGGGCGTGCCTACCGCGTGCTGGTGGTCGACGACGAGGACGACGTGCGCGAGACGCTCTGCGAGCTGCTCGAGACACTGGGCCACGATGTGACGACCGCGCGCTCGGGCAACGAGGCGCTGGCGCTCATCGACGATGGTCGATTCGACCTGGTGCTCAGCGACCTGCGCATGCCCGACCTCGACGGCCCCAGCTTCTTCGAGGCCCTGCGCGAACACGGCCACGACCTGGCCCGCCGCACCGCCTTCGTCACCGGCGACGCCCTCAGCCCCTCCGCCCGGCGCTTCTTGGAGCGCTCGGGGCGGCCGTGCTTGGAGAAGCCCTTCACGCCGGAACAGGTAAGGGCACTGATCGCGACGCTGGTGGGGTAGGGGCTGGGCTGAAGCGTGCAGCGCGGGCGTTTCCGGGCTGGTCTCGGACCGATCTCGAGCGGGTACCGGGCGTTGCGGTAGCGATGCTGGTTGATTCCGAGGCCCGCAATTGTACGCGCTCCTCGTAGGAGCGGACGCCGAGGGACATACGAACAGCGCTGGAAGAGGGCTCGGCGTCTTCATCGATCCGACCGTCGACGGGCTCCGGCGTCACGCTGAAGTCGTCGACCCAACCGATCATCGAGGGCCGAGTTGTCACCGACCTCACTTTGCCAACCGCCGAACCGTCGGCCAGCAGAGGGTGCCGCTATTCGCCAGTGCCTAAGATGCGGGAGGCACGTCGCCACACTCGCCGAGACCAGCGAACTAGCCCTCAGCGATCGCCGGCCCGATGAGCCCATTCGGGCAAGCAATGCGCAAGAAATGGCTTCCGATCTGAGGGGTAATGCGGGCCTGCCGAAACGGCAGCGAGCCCGGTAACAATTGTGAAGGCTTGTCGGACGCCTGCCGCTGATGGGCAGCGCCTCAGGCTCGGGCGGTAGGCGTCCGACAAGCCTTCACAACCCCAGGATCGGCACCTCAACGCCTTGACTTGGAATGTAATGTTATATCATCTTGAATTGACCCGGCTAGCATGGGGTGTCAGGCGAATTTGGGAGGCCCGGAATGATCCTACGTTTGTGCGCGGCTGTTTCCGTTTCAGTTTCGTTCTTTGCCGCCCCCAGCCTCGCCGAAGACAAGTCGAGTGTTACGGTTGCAGCGCCGTGGGAGGTTGCAAGCTTCGACCCCGCCGTTTCCGGTTTCGCAATCCAAAAACTCGAAATCATGGAAAACCTGGTGGACGCGGATGAAACCGGCGCACTTCAGCCTGGCCTCGCGACCTCTTGGAAGGCTTCGGATGACGGGCTGACATGGACGTTTCAACTGCGCGATGGCGTGAGCTTTCACGACGGCACCGCTTTCGATTCCGCCACTGCGGCGCAGGCACTTACGCGCGCCTGGCAACAGCCCGGTGTGTTGGCCAAGGCGCCGGTCACCGGGGTGTCGGCCGCCGGTGGCGCCGTCGTCTTCACGCTTGAAAGGCCCTTTGCAGCCTTGCCCGCACTGTTGGCGCACGCGACGACGATTATCCCGGCTCCCAGCGCGCTCGATGCAGATGGCCAACCCGGCGCCTTGATCGGCACAGGGCCTTTCAAGGTTGAGAGTTTCACGCCGCCGCAGAGCATTGAGCTCGTACGCAACGATGCCTATTGGGGCGATGCGCCTAAACTCGCAACGGCCAGCTACCTGGCGGCAGGCCGTGCCGAGACCCGTGCATTGCTTGCTGAAAGCGGCGACGCGGATATGGTCTTCACCCTTGACCCTTCGGGTTTTGCCCGCCTGGGGGATGTGGACAGCGTGAGAACCGTCGCGGTGCCGATCCCGCGTGTTGTGACCCTAAAAGTCAATTCCGGGCATCGGTTTTTCAGCGACCCTCGCGCGCGTCGGGCCTTGAGCCTTGCCATCAATCGCGACGGAATTGCCGCCGCCATTACCCGCTTCCCGGAAGCCGCGGCCGGTCAACTATTCCCGCCAGCGCTAAGCACTTGGCATGACCCGTCGTTGCCGCGCCTAGGCTTTGATGTGGACGCCGCGAAAGGGCTGCTTGCCGACCTCGGTTGGACGGCCGGCGACGATGGTATCCTCGTGAAGGACGGTGAGCCCTTCTCCATCCAGCTGCGCACTTTCCCCGACCGGCCAGAACTTCCGCTGATAGCGGCGGCAATTCA